>CAJXGR010000139.1 GCA_913053665.1 uncultured Spirochaetia bacterium | reverse complement strand
TTTGATGAGAACAAAAGGCTTATCGAGGTTCACCAAATGAAACCCCACTCTTTGGAACCTGTAGAGTGTTCCAGGAAAGCAAAATACGCCCTCGAGATGAATAAAGAGTGGTTTGAAAAGAAAAAAGTAAAGGCTGGTGTAAGGTTTGACTATCTTAAACCGAAGAAATAATCATATATATAGTATTTTAAACGATTCAAGTGTTCTATAAAAGGAGGGGGCGATAGGTTTCGACTGATTTGTAGGTGTATAAGATGCATGTCGGGTTTGAGAAGTCCCGTAAACTTTCTCAAAACTTTTTAAGTGCCGAAGATAATTTAGCACTCGCAGCTTAATCTAAGCTGCCGTCTGGCATTAGGGTTGGCCCCAAGGGTCTCTTGTCGGGCGTAAACTTACTTGGGGTTAGCCGAAAATCTGCCTTGTATTTTCGGTGAAACTTTAAAGGATAGGGAGATGCCAATGGATTTGTTTGTGTTCCTCAACATCTTCTGAACCATTAAAACACGAACTAAGCATGTAGACGCTTGTCACGTCTAGTTTCAGGACGCGGGTTCAAATCCCGCCGCCTCCAATAATATTTTCATGGTATCCCAGAAAACAATGTGGAAGCTATATTAATCGTATCAGCCCTTAGGGAAGAAAGTCTCCACATTATCAAACGATTAGATAGTTCTCAGATCCACCACTCACCCTTTATCTATATCAGCCGTTTAGGACAAAGACAGTTCTATTGGTTGATCACAGGTATGGGTAAGGGAAATGTCCAGTGGGGTCTTAAATACTTTCTGGATCGATACAAAGTATCCAGGATTCTGTCCATCGGCGTATCAGGAGGCCTTTCCACTAACCTTTCCTTTGGTGACCTTGTCCTTCAGGACTCAGTCTCAATAATAGACCCTCATAAAACCCTTTCGACCCTCTCTTTATCTCACGATTTTCTCAAGGAAATCATGGATATACTTGATCTTAAGTCCATTCCATACTATACAAAACATGGACTCACTGTCGATCATATTATAGGCTCTCAGGAGGCCAAAAAGAGGCTTTCCTGTCCTTCTGCAGCATTAATCGATATGGAAAGCTACCATATTGCTCAATGGCTTCACACTATGAAAATACCCTTCGCCTCCATTCGATTTATTCTCGATCCCTATAATGAATCTATTCTGGATTTAAGCCCATTTATCAGGGATAATGGGAATATTCGTACATGGCTTTTGGCCATTGAGATCATAAAGAAGCCTTGTATGATAAGGGATTTATATCATATCTATCAGAAAATGAAGATTCTTAAAAGAAAACAGTTGGAATGTTTATTGCTTATAATCGAAGGAATTACTTGAGTTTTCTCCTTAGTTTATAGAACCGTTCTTCTATAGTTTTATAATCATTGTCAAAGCGTAATTCTATCTTCCGTTTAATCTCTTCTTTGGCAGGCCCTTGGCGTTCCAGGTTCTCTTTAAGTTTTTTGTAATAATTCCCTTCAATAAAAAAGGCCGATAATTTAATTTTCGCCTCATCCCCGGATCTTTGTAATTTCCCTCCTACTTTCCTATTAAATACTTCTATGTCCAATACTTTATGGATTTCTCTTAAAAAAACATCACTCATATCAGTGAAGAAATGTTTATAAGGAGAGACTTGTGTTTCAGTCATCATTTTTAGCAGGTAGAGAAGGATTTCTTTTTGATAGTCAAAGGATTCTTTGTCACTGGTCATAAGCTTGAAGTAATTCCTGTAAGCGCCTTTGATGCTTGCAATTTTCTCTATACTTGTTATGGTATCCAACTCACTCAGCTTTTTAAAAAGTAAATCCCGTGAATAGTTTCTTAGTACTCTGTTTTCACCTTCTCCTTGCATCACTTCCAGCAGGAAGGCCGTATCATTGTTTTTATAAGCGATATAAATCAGGAAAAGATATTTGACTGGTTTTCTTTGATAGTGATTTTCAAAGAACAGTTTATGAAGGTCCATCTTTTCCTTGGCTAAATCCTGATATTCCCCTTTCAATGTATTTATCATATTGGAAGAACAATACTCCTTTTTCTTGTCTACCAGTTCTTTCAGCTGCTCCATCTTTTCATCCACATCCAAATGAACGTTATTGACTATCTTTTGATAGATCTTGACAAAGACATTTGTCACCTGTCCCACAATGAATTGGCCATCTTTGTTCTCGTCCAGCATAATAATCAAAAGTCCAATGACACCCAATACGTTTTCCCCAAATCCCAGGACTTTGATTTTAAGCTCTTTAATTTCCTGGTCAATAAACTTCTTAAAAGCTTTTTTTCTTACGTCAATTTCCCCGTGTAAAAAGTCTAATATTTTCTTGATGCTCGGTCGATACAAATCGTTTGGACAAAGGGCCCATAAAAGATCTCTAGAAAAAACAGGGGCCGTAAAGATCTCCATTACGTCAAATGAGTAATATTGACCATAGAACTCAGCAATTCTGGACTCCGTTTCGGGGATTGATAGACCCATATTCACAAGGTTTTTTATGTCTATTTTTAGATCTTGAAAATTAGGAAAGTAGATATAGTACTTGAGCATTTCAGAAGGATCAATGATCTGGGGAAGTAAAAGACGTTCTAAAGCTCTTTCAATGGATATAAGTACGTGATGATTTTGAGCTGCATTTTGATATTCCAGGGTGTTCGTTGGTATGTTTAGACTATCAGCAACTTTAAGGCCCATGAGATAACTTTTAGGATCTCCCTTACTTTCAGCCTCCTCCATAACCCGCCGATAGATCTCATAACATAATCTTAAAATCAAGGCTATTTCTTTTTTTTCGCTTGTTGTCTCAAGGTGTTTTCCTTCGTCAAACTTGTGAATCAAATTTAATAGACTGTGTATCTCAGACTTAAACCCTCCAGTAAAGGGTTCAAAATCACTTTCCTCCAATAGATCCGTAAATATCTCTTGAATGGCATCAAAATGCATGGAGTCAATTTGTTCTGATTTCAAGACTCTAACATCATCTGTGCCGCTAAGATCATTGTCCTTGAGTAAGGATCTTACATAGGGCTTAATAAAGTCACTTGATAAGCCCTCATCCTGCCTTCTCTTATCTAGTCTTGCAAGAATACTGTTTTCTAATATAATTGCAAAAATGTCATAGACTAAAATCGGGCGACCACTTTTTCCAACGATTAGATCTTCCATAGCCTTTCACTGCACAGTTTAATAAATATACTTTCTGATTTAGCAAATAAAAACAAAATTACTTATACTATATGTTATCGATTCATTACCAGGAAAATTAAACTCTGAGGAAATATGCATCAAATAACCAGAGACATTAAAATGAAAGCCAATGAGATAGGATTTGATCTCGTTGGTATCTGTGAGGCAGAGGAATTAGACGACTACAAGCACTATCAACGCTGGATAGAAAAAGGATTCCATGGTGAGATGGATTATCTACCCAGACGAACAGCCCATCGCAAGTCTCCCAAAACCCTTATGGAGTCGGCTAAAACGGTGATTTCTTGTGCCTTGAATTACTATCACCCAACAGTAGAAGGGGACTTTGATCATGGGATGATATCAAACTACGCAAGAAATCTGGATTACCATAAGATTATGAGCAACATGCTTAAGGAATTAGCTGATTTCATTCAAAAACAAAATAAAGAAGCCCTAGTAAAATACTACTGTGACACTGGCCCTATCCTGGAAAAAGCCTACTCACAGCAATCTGGCATAGGCTGGATCGGTAAAAACACATGTGTCATCAATCAAAAGATTGGCTCATGGATATTTCTGGGAGAGATATTATGTAGCTTACCCCTAAATCCTGATCCACCCGCTAAAAACTACTGCGGCACCTGTCGTTTATGCATCGATATATGTCCTACAGAAGCTATTGTGGCACCCTATCAGCTGGATAGTCGCAAGTGCATCTCGTATTTAACGATAGAACTAAGAGATACAATCCCTATAGATTTGCGGAAAGACATGGGACATCATCTGTTTGGCTGTGATCTCTGCCAGAGTGTGTGTCCATGGAACAGAAACCCTCCTGAATCCCCTATGGATACCTTTTATCCAAGGCAGGACATCAGGAATAGAAGTCTAGAAGAGTGGCTTGATTTGGATGAAGAAGGTTTTAGGTCTATCTTTAAGCAGAATCCTGTGAAAAGAACGAAATGGATGGGATTTATGCGGAATGTCATTGTTGTTGCAGGTAATTCAAGGGATCATAAGTTGATAGGCAAACTGGAAGGTCTTTACAACTTAAATAACACCCTGTTATCAGAGCATCTTGACTGGGCCATTGACCGCCTTGAAAGTTCTAAGTAACTATTCAAACAACTTATCGCTAAGATTAACAAAACGTTCATTGTTCACTTCTTCTACTGCCAACTTGCCGAAACGTGCCAGTGTGACAATCACTTTCCCAACAGTCTCTTTATCCATTTTAGTTTTGTTTGCAATTTCGCTAGTGACGTTCTCATAAAGTATTTTCATGGATTTAAAGGGCTTTTTCCCATGCTCTGTAGCTAAATTAACGAGAACAACAATCACCTTTTCGGTCTGATTTAATAAGGTTAGCTTCTCTACTTTTTTATTCCCCGCTTCAATGCGGTCACAGAGGACCTTGATAACTTTAACCCCAAATCCTGGTTTCTGCTGGATCATGGATTTAAAAGCGTCAGGGGAAATACGTAAACATTCCACATCACCACGAGCCTTGGCTGTAGCGATACGGGGAACGCCCCGTATGGTAGACATTTCTCCAAAGAATTCCCCAGTCTTAAGATAACTCAGGACATGAGCTTCATTATTAATCATCTGTGAGATTTCAACTTCTCCCTTCATGACAACAAACATATCACGTCCTTTTGTCCCTTCAGAAAATATTTCTATCCCATCGTTGTATTGTCTGACGTGATTGCTAATGTTAAAATCTTTATTAACCATATACTTACCTTATTTTTAACGCCCCATAAATCCCAAGATGAATACCAAATAAATATAATCTATTTATTAAATATTCTATAAAAAACCATTATATTCCGAAAACTTACGTTAGCAGTTGACAATTTTATTTATTTATGTAAATTTGAGTTCATTATTATCTAATCTCCCCTTGTGTAATGGTAGCACAGCTGGTTTTGGTCCAGTCAGTCGAGGTTCGAATCCTTGGGGGAGAGGATTTTTCATAATCCTTAGATTCTAATCATAAGTATTGGGGGGGTGTAGCTCAGCTGGGAGAGCAATTGCCTTGCACGCAATAGGTCAGGGGTTCAAATCCCCTCACCTCCAATTCATAGGCCCTTAAGAACAAATATCCACTCCTCCGGACCGATCCAGATCAATATTGATCTTATCATTATCTGTGGAGATATGAGCTATTTGTTCCCAGGCTTCTTTTAACTCCATTAAATAACGAATCACTTCTTCAATAGGCTCCACTGTCTTTTTGATATTGCCTTCCACCAGTCTTTTATTCATATATGAGTATAAGCCATAGAGTTTATTGGCAAAATCACCGACTTCAAAGTTTAGGGAAAGCATGAGCTCAGCAATTATATCTTGAGCTTTTATTATATTATTATTGACCGTATCGTATTTCTTGTTGGGTAGGGCATCCAGGGCGATCTTCAAAAACTTGATGGCTCCATCATAGAGCATGACAATCAGTTTGCCCTGATTCGCTGTTTTGACTTGAGTTTCTTTGTACTGAGAGGATGCATCTTTTACGTGCAACTTGGACTCCTTCTCTTAAAGATTTGAATTAAATCCATCTATAAGCAGATGATTTAACAGGATTCTTAAAATTAGAAATCGGCCAATTGGAATGGAACCTTTAACTCAAATACCCCTCTAGTGAAAAATTACATATAATATTAAGCTTTCTTTTGAAGTTCTTTTTTTTCAGGAATCACTTCAGCCAATACTTTTTCTAGTCCATAGGAGTCCTCAATAACTTGGCGGATGGCATCTGCTCCAAACTTATTCGAAGTGATATGAATCTTTCCTGAGGTCACAACTCCTTTTTGGACCGTTAGAATTGGGGTCGTGATATCCCCTAATACTTTGCCATTCTCCAAAAGGACAACCTCTTCGGTGGCTTCAATGTTACCAATAAAGGTTCCACCAACGATCACTCTTTTTGCAAAAACGTTGGTTTTCACTTTACCGGTTTCCCCAATAATCAGCTCATCCTCAATCTTCACTTCTCCCTTGAATTTACCATCCACACGTAGGGAACCTCGAACATCAAAACTTCCTTCAAATACGGAATCTTCTCCGATTGTACTATCAATCTGTTCAATTTTCGCCGCCATTTATCATCCCCTTTATGACAACCCAACACAATATTTCACCAAAAGTTAGTATTATTGGTGGTTAAAATCAAGTACTTTCCATTTTTTTCTCTATCATGATAGATTTTATCATACTGATTATGAATTGTCATGATGAGCCCTTCGGCAACAGGACAGCAACTGTGTTAAAAGTCAAGGGAAAAGTAAAATTATGTTCCCTTTTTTTGCCATTCTATGACTCCCCCGACACACAGGCCAGAGACAGGCGAATGTCAGGCGAAAAACAGGCCAAGCTCTTGAGCTTCCCATCTCTTCCTTCATCTCTCTTTCTTTTCTTCCCATTCTACCGTCTACCGTCTACCTCAGACTGGAAATCAGGTCAATACCAATCCAATCAATGATTACATGGACGTCAGTTCGGCAAGTAAATTATTAAATATCAGGAAATAGCTTTCCTTCTTTTTGATGCAGGTGATCACATAAGGGTGATACAGCTGTTTTTCCTCTGAAATGACCTCCATCAGGCATGAGAACTCTTATTTTTTTCTTGTTCCCTCTCCCTCTGGGAGAGGGTTAGGGTGAGGGATCTTCTCTTCAGATTATAGAATGAACTCGTCGAATTCACGTTAAATAGCCCTGGATTTTGTTTGAAAAAACTTGCTCATTAAGGAGATTTTGCATAAATTAAAGAAAGGGTTCACCATGCCCAAACGTTATACAAGTGGGGAATTAATCAATCTTGCAAAGGAATTTGCTTGGTTGCAAGTGAGTATTAAGGGTGATCACTATAATTTTAAGCACAATGCCAGTCGTTTTGTTGTAACCATTGTTCATCCTCAAAAAGATGTTCCTATTGGTCGAGCTATTAATACTTTAAAAAAACTTAAACTGGAAATTAAATGATGCGTTTTCTTATTGTCTTAGAACAAACAGAAGCTGGTTTTTCTGTACAAGTACCTGATTTAGCTATCGTTACCCATGGGATTAATATTGAAGATGCCAAATCCTCTGCTATCAAAGCCATAAAGATTAATCTGAAAGCCTATCAAGAAACCGATAAGGATCTTCCAGAGATGATATCTGTGTTAGATCATTTTGAGAATCCTGATTTAGCTGATCTCTTATTTACTTATGTGAATGTATTTGTACCTGATGAAAAGATAGCTGTATAAAATAATGAATAGCTTTCATATAGTGAATGACACATCGGTTCACCCCTGAAGGTTAATCATAATCTGAATAGATTTTACATTTGGGTGAGGCTTTTTCTAATTTTTGAACTTGTTTTTTGCTTACTTTTGTAGAACTAAGGCTAGGCATTTTTAAGCCCTTTGGACTTTGTCTCCTCCTTGTAGTATAATTTTCCCTATCACTGTCACTTAATTTACTTTCTTATAAGCAAATGAACGTTTAATGTTCCTAGCGTGGTAACGTCCTTTTGAAATTGCTGAAATGAGACCCTTATAAATTGATTCAGGAACATTAAAATACTGATACACTGACCCATTCTTAAATGCTATTTCCAATGTCTTGGAATCTGGTTCATATCCAACAGAAGAAAGATTTGAAGATGACACACTTTGACGTTTTATATCTAATCTCCATACATTAACTTAATTTTTTGACTTAAACGGTCAGGAATTTGGTAATTATCTCTGCTAACATGTTCAAGAGCCATAAAAGGTTTGTTTTTATCTTCTTTCTTTTCATTTTCTATTTCTTCTTCATGATTGAAATATTTTATCAATTGCCAAACCGCAATACTAGCAACTAATGACGC
>CAJXGR010000138.1 GCA_913053665.1 uncultured Spirochaetia bacterium | reverse complement strand
CTTGAAAAGGAGTTTTTAAATCGATACGGAGATATATCAACTTCCAATATGATCATGATGACTGGAAGGTCAACAGAAGAAGTATTAAGATTGAATGACAAGGTTTACCAGGTCCTTTCTGACGCCAAAAAAGACCATGTCATTGATAGTTATTATAATATTCACCCATTTTTACCTTCAAAAAAAGCACAACAGCAAAATATACAGAATATATTAGACATCGATTGGCACAAAATAAGGGAAGTCGTTAGAAAGGAGTCTGTGAGTTTAGGATTTAAAGAAACGGCCTTTGACCCTTTCTTCCAGGAACTTAAGGATTTAAAGAAAGATAGCAATCTCATTACTGACACGTTTATTGGAAAGACACTTTTTTCCCCTGTTTTAGACGAATTATTAAGCCGACACAAGAACGACAGAATCCTGATTTCTTATTTCAAAGCAAGAAACGAAGGAAAGTTACCCTTTTTACTTAAGAAACTTGAAAACTTGAATAAAAACATTTATTATATCAATAAAGTCCAGTTGATCAATCAGATTATTCGCTTTTTGAAGGAAGACGTTCTCCAACTCATGATCCTTAGTTTTTCTGCCATCGCTGTCTTATTATTTATACTTTACAGAAATATCCTGAAAATGATCCTGGCCATAATTCCAGCGATCTTTGGAATCGTGGTTTCTATCTTGATCTCAACTCTTTTTGGCATGAAGATCAACATCGTTTCCTTCTTTGCTTTTATCTTGATTATCGGAATAGGACTGGATTATGGCATTTTCATAACCAATAGTATCATCAACAAAAAGACCATTGAAGTGAGTGGAACAGCTGTTATGATCGCCGCTCTTACGACTATCCTGGCCTTTGGAATACTGATTGTATCCAGTAATTTAGCTTTAGCATCCATTGGAATGATCAACCTTTCAGGGATTGCTCTCACAATGCTTTTTTCCATTTACATTATTCCCTTATTTGGACATTATTTTATTAGAGATGAATAGATGAAACTTAGTATCCAGTTGATTTTCATATTTGTACTGTTGATTACAGGCTGTCAGACAGAACCCGTCACACATCCCATTGGCAATATGGTACATTCAGCCAAACTTCCTGATAACATCAGACTTGAACACCTGGTTCAGATTAAATATCAGGATAAAACCTTTGTAATACACGGTTTTTTCATAAAAGAAAAGAATGATTTCTGGCTCAAGGCCTATGGAGACTTTGATGTGTCTCTTTTTACTTTAAGGGTCAAGAATAACAAGATCGCCTATCAGGTTGATTTTAAAAGACTTATCGAGAAGGGATTAAATATCAAACGTATAGGAGAGGATGTCTGGAAGGTCTATTATCCCAGGACTACTAAGGACTTATTGGTATTTAAACAATCCAATCGTGACCTGGTCGAGGATAAGCTGGAATTACAGTATTACAGTAATCATCTCTTGAAAACTAAATGTCTTTATGATAAAGACAATCAACTAGTGACACGGATCCATTACAAAAAATACCTGTCTTTTAACAATACAATATTACCTAAAGAGATTTTACTGGAAAACCTGGTCTATCATTATAGTATCAAGATTATAACTTTAAACAGTATAAGTGGTTACCGATTAAAAAAAGGATTATTCCGTGACGAACATCCCCGATAAATATGAACTGATCGCCCTTCTGCCCCATAAGTATCCTATATTAATGGTAGATCAGGTTATAGACATCAGCCCAAAGTTTTCCATCACTAAAAACACGATTAAAGCACACAATCCATTTATTCATGAGAACTTCTTGGCCGAATCGGCTCACATTGAATTGATGGCCCAAACCACCGCAACCATCATTCTTTACTGTCATTATAAGGATAACCCTATTTTATTAAAGGAGTTCAGAGAATCAGGGAATACAAAAATACTACCCGGCTATCTGGTGACTTTGAAGGATTTTACCGTTCATTCAACCCTGACCGTTGAAGATGAGATTATCGTAACTTCCACCAAAACCTATGAAATAGAGGATTATTACTCTTTTGACTGTGAGATAAAAAAAGGGAACGAACTGATAACTAAAGGAGAAATAGCAATTTATGCCATCCCTTGAACTCAAGTCACTCAAAACTCTATCTAAAATCTTTGACGATGACTTTAAATATAAAATCGCTTTTCATGATCCAGGGGGAAATACACAGATCAGTTATGGTCGGCTAAGATCCTGGGTACATCAGTGTGCTGAAGAGTTGATACGGTTTTCTGATACTAAGGAACGTAAAGTCCTCATATTCCTTGATAGTGGATTAGTCTTTGTCACGGTATTTTATGCCTGTCTTTTAGCGGCTAGAACACCCATCCTTCTAAATACCAAACTAAAAGATGAACTCAAGAGTTTAGACTCCCTGGACAGCGTGATCCTGACGGATAAAAAAAACAGTTCCTCTGTTGAGAAGTATATGAATATCAATAAAAACAGAGTGTTGATCGTCCACTTACAAGAAAATCCTGAAGAAGTCAGTGAATACGAATATCCTGAGTTTCACCCTGATGACAGGATGGTCTATCTCTTTACTTCCGGCTCTAGCGGGAAAGCAAAACTTGTCCCAAAAACCTTTGCAAACCTCATGACTGAAGTCCGTTATCTTAAAGGGCTGTTAACTGCAACTGAAGAAGATATTTACCTTCCTCTCGTCCCCTCCTTTCACATTTATGGTTTGCTATATACTGTTCTATTACCTCTTTACACAGGATCTGGCATACGTCTGGATATTCCTTTTTCTCCCTTGAACATCCTGGAGGACGGCATGTTAAACAAAACAACGATGGTCATTGCCAATCCTAGTCATTATTCAGCGATGAGTTCATTCCTGGATCATTGTAAAGAAAAGGATTTTAGTCGTATAAGGTATTGTATTTCATCGACCATGCCGGTGGATCAGGATATTATCATCAAGATGTATGAAATGCTTAATATCAGGTTGATAGAGTTTTATGGTTCTACAGAAACGGGTGGGATTGCTTACCGCAAGTTCTATAAAGCAAAGACCTGGAAGTTTTTCCCTCAAATCAAGTGGAAGTTGGATACGAATGAGTTAATGGTCAGCTCTCCCATGGTTTCATCGGATGAGTCTCGGGATGAAACCTCTGAAGTCTGGCATAGCACAGGCGATTTAGTGAATTACCATGAAGAAACCGGAGGATTTAGCCTTTTAGGCAGGATGAATCAAATCGTGAAGGTTGCAGGAAACAGGGTGTCTTGCCTGGAAGTGGAAAAAGTCATTCGAGAGATTCCTGATGTACAAGATGTGGTCGTGATGGGTGTTCCCTCGAAAACTATTGCAGGAGAAGAACTTCTAGCTTATTTGGTGACTGAAAACGAAGCCGGGATGATCAAGAAAGTTAAACAGTTTTGCCGAAGTAAATTACCTGATTTTAAGGTTCCATCACGTTTTATGATCGTCCCTAACATTGAAAAAGGGGCAAACGGGAAAGTTTTATTTCGCAAATTACCTGTCCCACGGGACTAATCCCATGGGACTAAACATTCTTATGATTCTATTGTATTTTATAGCAGCCTATATAGCAGGGTCTATTCCTAGTGGATATATTATCACCAAACTCCTGTCCAATAAGGATATTCGGGATTCGGGAAGTGGTGGTACAGGGGCCACCAATGTATCCAGACATTTGGGCATTGCTTATGGACTGCTCACCGTTGTATTAGACGCTTTAAAGGGTGTTATTCCTTTAATAATAGGACGTTATGTATTAAGCAATTCTGTTGCGGATCAATATGTTTTGTGTGGCATTGCTTTTTTTAGTATATTTGGACATATTTATCCTTTATTTTTAAGGTTCAAAGGGGGCAAGGGGGTCGCAACCTTTATAGGAGTCATGCTTTTCCTGTTGCCATTAGAAACAGCTTTCTTTTTATTGCTCTATGTGATGCTATTACTAGTCTTTAGATATTCATCTCTAGCTTCTGTAATTAGTATCACTAGTTATCCTGGAGTTATTTTACTGCTTTCGGACTCCAGTAGCAGGTTTTCGCCCTATTTGATTTTATCCGTATTATTAGCTATTATCATTGTTTACAATCATAGAGAAAATATTGTCCGACTGATCGATAAAACAGAACCTCGGATATCATTTAAGGAGTAGAAAAGAATTGAAGAATCAATCCATGCCTAGAATTAACGAAATGGGTGGAGTTTTGGGTCGATATATATTACATTTTCTTGTCAAGTATGTGGGTATATGGACTATCCGTCTGATCACTTTCCCTGTGGTGTGTTATTATATGATTGTTTTTCCCAAAATACGAAATCACTCAATGAAATACTGGTCCACTCTTTTCCCTGGCCAATCAAGGATGAAGTACTTAAAACAAATCTATCGACATTATGCAACTTTTGGCGAAACCCTGGTAGACAGGTTAAATCCACTGATTCAGGTGGACAATAAAGATAGTGATCTATTGGTGAAGAATGAAATCCAGAATCGTCACGGGATCATTCTTTTATGCTCCCATGTAGGAGGGTACAACTTTTACAGATTCAATCTGGGGAATCAACTCGTCCATATTATGATGTACGGGAGCGAAGAAGAAAGAAACAAAAGTCAATTTACCATGTTTGATAGATCGAATGAAACAAATATATGTTTTATTAACACCATGGAAGCCAATGTTATATTTAAATTACATGATATCCTTGAGGGAAAAGGCATTATAGCCATCATGGGGGATAGAACAACGGATCACTCTAAACGACACAATAAAAAGGTCAATCTCACTGGACTGGAGGTAACCATCCCCCTAAGTCCCTGGTATTTAGCCTATAATACAGGCGCCGTCATCATTGTGAGTTTCATCATCAAAAAAAACAGGAATCAATATCATTATATTACAAAAGAACCGATCCGACTTTCCCCTGTGGAAGGCAGGAAAAAAAGAGACGTGATCGATCAGGCCATCTCTTGTTATATTGACCATCTCAAAGAAGTGATTTTAGAGTATCCGGATCAATGGTTCAACTTCAGGAATTAACATCTTACAGGACTATGAAATGAAAGAATCCATTATTATTGATCACCAATACCATCTGAGTTTAAAGACTTTTGAAAGTATCTGTCTTGGGACTGCCAAAATGGAGCTGTCAAACAAAAAAGACTTTGTTGATTTAATAGAAAAAGGCCATCAAGTCATACAGGATACCATTAAAAACAATATCCCAATCTATGGGGTCAACACTGGTTTTGGGGATTCCTGCAAGAATCAGATCGCTCATGACAGGGTGAAGGAGTTACAGGCAAACCTCATCAGATTTCACGGCTGTGGGGTCGGGGCTTATTTATCCATTCTGGAATCTACTGCTGTTCTGATTCTCAGGTTGGTCAGCAACGCCAAAGGCTATTCGGGTATCCGTCACGTCCTACTCAAGCAGATGGAACTCTTTATCAATCGTGGTATCATTCCTCTTATCCCTGAACAAGGTTCCGTAGGTGCCAGTGGAGATTTAACTCCTTTATCTTATTTAGCGGCCGCTCTTTCGGGTGACAGGAAGGTTTATTACAAGGGTGAAGTCCTGGAGACCTCATCAGTTCTGGAAAAAGAGAATATCCCTCCTCTTGTCTTTGAGGCAAAGGAAGCCTTAGCTATACTCAACGGAACTTCTGTCATGACTGCCATAGGGGCTCTTTCAGTCATCCGGGCTAACAGGATAATGCGCCTGTCCGAATTAACCACTTCCTTGACTGTAGAAGTTTTAAAAGGAAACAAAGGCAGTTTTTCCAAGCTGATACATCAAATTAAGCCTTTCAAGGGGCAAATAAAAACGGCCGAAACAATCTATCACTACCTTTCAGACAGCAAAATTGCCAATACGCAAAATGAAATTATCAATATGGCACAAGAAAATCAACTCACTCAAACCGACAGCGTTCAGTTAGGTCAATCTATTCAGGACAGGTATTCCTTGCGCTGCAGCCCCCAAATCATTGGAGTATTAAGAGATACCCTTGACTGGGTGGAGGATTGGGTCACAACAGAAATGAACTCAGTGAATGACAACCCTCTCATAGATCCTGAAACAGGAAGGATTTATAAAGGCGGCAACTTTTATGGCGGTCATATCTGTCAAGGGATGGACAGCTTAAGGGCAGCGATCTGTAATATCGCTGATCTCGTGGATAGGCAAGTCGAATTGGTGGTTGACGAGAAGTTTAATAATGGTCTCAGCCCTAATCTTATCGCAATGAATGGAGATCATCTTTATATCAAACACGGATTCAAGGCTTTACAAATCACAGCCACAGCCCTGACCGTTGAAATCATCAGCCGGGCGAATCCCATCAGTGTCCTGTCCCGGCCAACGGAATCATTGAATCAAGACAAGGTCAGTCTGGGGACTATATCCGCACGAGCCACGCGGGATGTGATCAGGATGACAGAACAAGTCCTCGCCATTCAGATACTGGCCCTCTGTCAGGCAATGGATCTGAGAGGACTGGAGGGGTTTTCGTCCACTGCCAGGAGGCTCCATAAGCTTATTAGAGAAGACATACCTTTTCTCAACGAGGATAGACCTATGGACCAGGATATACATCAAGTTGTCGACATGATGAAACAGCAATCCTTTGATCAGATCATGGGCTAATCGAAGATTATGAAAAAGATAGATACTCATATTTTGTATGAAATCATTTCCAATACGGTCAAAAAGCTTGAAGAAAACAGGTCTCTTTTAAATATATTAAATGTCTTCCCTGTTCCTGACGGCGATACGGGGAACAATATATTCCTCACTATGAAAGGAGGACTGGAAGCTGTTTCCACTAAAGGGCTTAGTTTTAAGGAGTTCAGTTCGCGTTTTATCAAAGGCTTGCTTGAGCAATCAAAGGGTAGTTCAGGCTTAATCCTGTCTCAGTATTTTAGAGGATTCGATTCAGCCATCAGTGATCACACCTCTTTTTTGACTGCCGAACATCTGTTTAAATGTTTTCTTTCGGGCTATCAAACAGTCTATAATGCCATCGAAGAACCCGTTGAAGGGACTATCATCACTGTGATGAAAACCATTTCTGACCTGTCAGAACAAGTCAACCTGGAGGATATGTCCAACGGAATCAGCAAATCCATTTATCAGACATCCTGTCAAGCACTTATTGAAGGTGTTCAACAGTTAGATATTCTTAAGGCTGTAGGAACCATTGATTCGGGGGGGTATGCCTTTATTCTTTTTCTGGAAGCCCTTTATCACACCACTTCTACGGAGAGTTTGGAGGAAATTAATCACTTCATTGAACAGAATCAGTCTGAATTGAGAGGGTTTATCCCTGAAAGTCGCCAGGAAATCCTGTATAAACTGAATCAAAGGGAAGCTAAACAAGCCAACGGGGCCAAAGGAATCTTTGAACACAATTATTGTTTTGAGTTCTTTCTAAAGACTGATCTGGACTCTTCACAACTCAGTCAACGATTGAAGGATCACGGAAGCTCCATTATTGTGTCCAACCTGGAAAGAGCTTATAAGATACACATCCATACGGATCAGGTGGAAAGGATCATTGGAGAATTGAGTCGATCGGGGGCTGTCTATAATGTCAAGCTGGATGACATGGTTTATCAGCACCAACACTACCCGGATTTAGTGGATGATCAAGAAACTATTTCAAAAGACCAGGGGAAGCCGGCTCTTCTGACCATTGCATCGGGTGATAAACTAGCTGAGGTCATGGACTCCCTTGGGGTGGACCGAGTTCTTATCGATAATGATGCATCAGATATGTCTCTCACAAAAGTTCTCACGGAACTCTCCGCCATAAAGTCCCATGAGATCATGATCCTGCCTGATTCAAAGGCTCATCATGCCAGGCTGGAGCAGGCGGCTGACCTATCCTACAAGAATGTGACTCTTATAAGAAGCAAAACAATTCCTGAAGGGATCACGGGAATACTTCATTTTAGCCCTTTGCAATCCCATAAGGAGAATATAGAAAATGTGACTCAAGCAGTGAATTCAGTCCAATCCGTAGAGATTGTAAAAGAGAATGGAACCGTATCAGGACATATCAATCATCATCGGTTTTCAGCTTTATATCATGACGAGGTGATCTTTAGTGAAGTTTCTTTGGATAAAATCATGTATAAGGTGATACAACGCTATTC
>CAJXGR010000137.1 GCA_913053665.1 uncultured Spirochaetia bacterium | reverse complement strand
GTAATAGAAATGTTGATTTCCCACTTCTTCGGTGCCCTGTTATAACTATATTTATTTTATAGTATATATAAAAGGATATGTGGAATAGGCTGAAAGGAGGATTAAAACAGTGGATAAATCCAGAGAGATCATCAAAGTCTCCATCATAGAGGATGACGAGGCTTACATGGATTCGTTAAAACAAATCCTCCTCAGGAATGACCGTCTCCATCTCTATGGTGACTACACTTCGGGCCATGAGTTTCTCTCAACCCTCAATTCCCCCTTTCAACCCGATGTATGCCTGGTGGATATTGTCCTGGGGGATATGTCAGGTATTGACTGCTGCAAACGAATCAAGGAGACCAAGCCTGATGTCCAACTGATCATCATGACCGCCTATCCGGATGTCAAGACCTTCTCGGAAGCCAGACAGTTGGGTGCGGACTACGTTGAAAAGGGTACACGAATTGAAACCCTGATGGATAAACTCATCACCATGATGGAGTCCTCAAAGAACGAGAGTCTTATATCCATCAGCAATCATACGAAACTCGGCTTTGAGGATTACTTGAATCTGGTGAATGAGTTAGAGGCGTCCAATGCGCGATCCTTAAATCTGTCCGAAAAGCAAATACAAGTTCTGAGGCTCAAAAACTCAGGGAAGTCATTGGGTGAAATTGCCAAAATGCTGAATATGAGTTATGGAACGGTTCAAACTCACCTGACGCGGGCAATGAATAAGTTAAAATTGCCCAATCTGCTAGACTATATTGTTGGGGATAAAAGAGATTCAGGCTCTGAGTAGATCCTTAATAATTCTTCTTGACAAAACACACGTCTCTATCTTTAAATAGCCTTTCAATCCACTTATATTAACGTTAAATCTGATTTTTCTCGTTTTTGTATCACATATTATACAAAAGTTTCCATGATTTATAGCTATATTATAGTTGATCAATATTAAGATATGTTCACTTAATTCTTCCATAAATCAGGAAGGAGAGATAGGATGAGTCATCACAAAGGGCGATCCAAGCAAATCCCATGGACTACTATTCCAGTAAACAATGGATTAAAAGGCACTTATCTTTTCATCTGTTTATTTTTCATAACACTTGCTTTCCCCATCACCTCTTTCTCCCAGGATTTAAAGCTAAAAAAAGCCTCGTTTCAGGGTTTATAAGCCTCGTAAAGTAAAAGGGAAAAAGCCCCAATTTGGCTTTCAGGTGAGTCTTCCCATAATATTTGGTAACCTGAGTGATCGGACTGAAGTGAGTTTACCCTACTTTGGTATCTTATATCGACCCGGATGGCTGAAATCCAAAAACTTCTATCTAGAGTTTGAACTGGGTTATTTCAAGCTTCAGAGCAACTTTTTAACCACTGAAAATCCCAATGTTATCCCTTCACCCCTCATCTTGGAAGAAAGCGAGTCTCACAACTTTCCCTTAACCCTTAGCATAGGCTATCACCTGGACCTTAACGACTGGTTTGCCTTAAATCCCAAACTGGGACTGGGTTATATGTTCACCTACAATAAGACAAAGTTACGGGGAGATAAGTTCACGTCATTCCTGGTCCTGAAACCTGCTTTAGAAATGACTTTTAAACTGGGAAAGAACTCTTTTCTCTTTTTCGATGGTTCTTTACTCATCGCTCAAAACACCAAAAGTACTCTATTCCGTGATCTAACCTATTATCTTATCCCATCTATCGGTGTAAGACATCGTTTCACCTCCTCGCCGCCGGATACCACTCCCTATGTCAAGGATCAATATGTACGGGGGAACCTTTGGGATAGGCTTTCTTTTGGGTAGAATATCTACAGGAACAGGGATCACTGTGATGTATGGAAAGACACCCGGTGTTCAGTCAGGGAGTGCTGGGACATCAGCCAGTTGGAAGCGTTTACAGATTGGATTTGTGGTGGGTGGAACCTTACTATTTGGCGACTAGATCATGAACTGGTAATAGGCATTCCATTCCGTATCATTCGTGGTTTTCATGAAAATTAACATTTACTATCCAGACTATTATGATTAAATTTATACACCATGAACAAGGAAATCGCTCACTCCAATGAAGAAAATGATGACAAAGATCACAAAGCAAAGCTTGACTTTGTCGCCTTTAGAGAACGTATCAAGCGGCTGATAGAGAGTTTGCTGGAATTACGCCCCCACGAAGAAAGTGATAATTTATTCCTTCTGGATGATCAAGAGCGGGTTGACATAAAGCTGGAATCCCAAAAGGTTAAAGTAGAACTGTTTATTGCAGACACCCCTTCATGGCATAAAATCGCTGAAATGGTCCATCTATTCAAAACTTTCTTTTCATCCGGCCTCTCCCCCCTTTTTTTAAGATCCTATAGTGACAGCTCCATAACAATAGAGAAGTGTAAGGTTGCTGAAGAAGGCTTTGGAACGATCTATCAGGAAGATGAGACATCCTTGAGTCTTTCAAAAGGTGGTTTTACTCTGGATAGTATTGCCATTGAGACGAGCTTAGGGGCTTTTAATGATCACTTTGAGGTTTTCCTCACGGATATAGTAAAACTTGTGTATCAGCCAAAGTCTGAAAAGAAGAAATCGGGGCGATCCTGGTACGAAGACTACGGCCGAGACTTTGAGAAGCTGGGTTGCTCTGTGATGAAGGAAAATACCTTGCATTGGGATGATATGAAGGGGCTGGATGAGGTGAAAGAACGATTGAGAAATACAATATTCACACCCCTTCAACGAGAAGGACTCTATCAGAAGATCGCTAAAAAGGTATTGCCACACAGTGTTTCAGTCTTGCCTAAAGGCTTGATCCTTTATGGTCCTCCTGGATGCGGGAAGACATGGAGTATGAAGGCCATTGGTAGTGAGGCGGGACTTCCTGTTGTAATTTTCCCCTGTAACGCTATGCTCACCAAGTGGTACGGTGAGAGTGAAAGTCGACTTGCCAAACTCTTCTCCTACTGCAAGGAAGCGGGGCGTATGATCCTGATGATCGATGAACTGGACTCCATCGCAAGACACAGAAAAGAAAGTCATGAAACGACGGCCCGATTGGTCTCTATCCTCCTCTCGGAGCTGGATGGTCTGGGTGAAAGGGGTGATATATTAGTGGTGGCTTCGGTGAATGACCTCACCATGATCGATCAGGCTATTTTAGACCGCTTTGATATAAGGATTGAGTTCTCCCTTCCCAATGTAGAACAGATTAAAGAGGTCTTCAGTTATTATGCCCAGCATTTGGATGAACAAGATGTGGATGAAATAGCAAAGAAGCTAACCGGTTGGAACTTCAGGAAGATAGCCCGTTTTGGCGAAGACGCTTTAAGGTATTATATTTCCCAACTCGATCTGGACTATCTTGAGGCCAAGGAACCGCCTGTCCCCCAAAAAGAGGATTACCTTAAGCTGTTAAACGCTATGAAATAAATCCTAACCACATCTTCTAACAGAGCGATACGGGACTATTTTAGACGTATAATTTGATTCTGTTAATAGCCTCTATAGATGTCATAAAAGTCTCTAGTGGATGAATCCTTTGATTTTCATCTCTTTTAAGTTTTCATTTTATATTATTTTTTACCTAAAATAATATGACTTTTCTATCGAGAATGACTTAAATTAATATTATTTATTTTATGAGGAGTCCCAGGATGCCTAGACCCTTTCTCATTGCATTAATCGTTGTATTGTTGGTTCAGCCCGTGATCTATGCTCAGAAAAAGGCTGACACCTTTCGTATCCAATACTTTGAACACTATGACCTGAAATCCAATCAGTTCACTGACGAATTGAACCAAGAGGCCATCCAATCGGCTAGTCAATACTACAAAGTCTACCTGACCGTGAAAGGAAAACGTGTTAAGGCAGAAAAATACGAAAACAACAGGATGAGTCTCTATTATCTCTTTGACAAAAATGAAGAAATGGTCTATTCTTTATCCCATATGTATGACGATCAGGGTCGCATCACCCGTATCGAACGTATCAATAAGGAGTCCAAGCTTTATAGTTATCAAACCTTCCACTACGACAAGGAAAACAAACGTCTCATGACTGTGAAAGAGTTCACTCCTAACGGGAGGATATTTGGTGAGCGTAAGTATAGCTATGACAAAGGGAATAAACCCAGCAAGGTGTCTGTTTATGTGGGTAGTAAGCTTCTGTATGTCAGGACCTTTAGCTATGACCCCTACGGAGACCAAATCCTGGGAGAACTTATTTTTGTGCCTTCTAAAATTGACCTGAGTAACTCGGATCATATCATCTGGCTGTACAGTATGATTTTAGGAGACCCTGATAATGCAGAAGCCATGCTAGCCAAATATGGCGTGGAATCCTCCGAAGATGTGGAAACCTTTTACACAAACTTGGCCGAACTGGCAGACCAGCCAGATTTCGAAGAGCGTCTTAAAGCGATGTTAGAGCTTCGGGATACCTATGGAAGAGGTGGAATCAACATTCTGGATGTCGAGCCCACTGTTGAGCCTTTTGATTCACCTAAACGGATCATTGGCTTTGAAAAAGAGGCTTTCATAAAGAAGTTGGACAGCCTGACAGACAGCATTGATCAGATTGTCATTCGGTATAACGATCTGGAGGTGAACCAAACAGAAGAGTATCATAAAAGTATGTCTCACTTTGCTATCAAGATGAAGACCTTTCAGTTTATCATGAACAGGACCAAGTTTAACCAATCCAATAGATCTATCCTGGACTATTACACAAGGAATTATCCCATGGCTTTACGACATTTTCTTGCCTCCATACAGGAAGCCGGGGAGATGTATAAAAGGAAAGAGCCCCTCGACTTCACTCACGCACCCTTCATACAACGATTTAATGATGAAATCAACCAGTTTATCAATACCCATAATCGCCTGGTGGATCAAGTGAATAATTTAGGCTGAATCACTCAATGTCCCAGAGATACAGGCCGGTGGACTCATCGTATTTACGAACAAGATTCTCGCCAATGAGTTCCTGAAGGAAGAACTCTCCCGAAAAAATGAGGCACCCTTCTTCCAGATTACCTCCTATAGGTTTTCCATCTAAATCAGTGCAGACAGCATGGATGTGAGCCACTGGAAGGCCGTCTTTCAGTGAGATATTGCCACCGGCCTGCTGGATGATCAATGGTTTCTTGATGGATACGTAATTCTCCTTTTTCTGCTCTGGATTATAATGGGATAAACGGGCCTGGAGAAGGCGTCCAATGATTTGGATATGTCCCGTAAGGATTTTATTGTCGATACAATATTGAGTTAAGACCTTTATGAGATCATCATTCATTTGAAAACGTCCCATAAAAATACGACCTATTTCGAAAGTATAACTGTCCATAGAGGCCTCCTAGCCAAAGGATAGTGATTTGGATTCATTAGAAAGTCTTATTATCGATCTCTAAGGCAGTGATAGCCGCCATATTGACAATATCATTAACCGAACACCCTCTGCTCACCACATTTAGAGGTTTACGAAGACCCATTAATATAGGCCCCACCAGTTCTGCCTGCCCTAAGTGTTCTACCAGCTTATAGGAGATATTGGCTGACTGGAGTTCTGGGAAGATCAGGATGTTGGCACTGCCTTTGATAGAGGAAAAAGGGAAGAATTCATCCATAATATGATCAGATATGGCTGTGTCTGCCTGCATTTCACCATCAATGACAAGATCCGGTTCTTTGGCTTTTACTAACTGAACAGCCTTTGCCACCTTCTTGGCAAAAGGATGGTTGACACTGCCAAAGTTTGAGAAGGAAAGCATCGCAATTTTAGGTTCTATGCCAAGGGATTTAGCGGCATAGGCACAGTTGATAGCAATCTCAGAGAGCTGTTCAGCCGTTGGGTCAATATTCACGGTGGTGTCTGCAAAGATAAAGGTTTTTTCTTTGAACATCACAAGGTAGAAGCTGGAAACAGTCGACAGGTTCTTTCTGATCTTCAGGATTTCAAGGGCAGGACGTATGGTATCGGGGTAGTGAGTCGTTAAACCAGAGATCACACCATCTGCTTCGCCACTTTCCAACATCATCATGGCAAAATAGATGTTATTTTTCAGGAGGTATTGGGCATGACTGAAAAAGATACCCCTCCTTTGCCTAAGCTCATAAAGGTGTTCAGCGTATTGGTTTCTCTTAAGGGCGGTCTGTGGGTCGATAATCACCATACCCGTTAGATCGATGTTGTTCTCTTCAGCCACATGGTTGATTTCATAGGCATTCCCCAACAGGACAGGGGTTGCGATATGCTCTTCCATGATGATATGGCTGGCCTTTAAGACCTTTTCCTCAACTCCTTCAGGGAAGACGATCATGTGCTCTTTCTTTTTCACCCGATTGATGATCTGTCGGACAACAAACTCTCGTGTTCCATGAATCTTTTCAAGCCGTAAGGAGTATTTTTCAAAGTCTGATATAGGGTTTTGAGCCACACCTGATTCCATAGCGGCACGGGCAACGGCTGGAGCCACATATAGTAAAACTCTGGGATCAAAGGGTTTAGGGATGATATAATTGGGGCCAAATCCCAGATCATCGATTCCATAGGCTTTTAAGACGCTGTCTGGCACTTGTTCTTTGGCTAATGCTGCAATAGCCTTGATAGCCGCTACCTTCATCTCCATATTTATATGTGTAGCCTGAACATCCAGGGCTCCTCGGAAGATAAAAGGAAATCCCAACACGTTGTTGACCTGATTGGGATAATCACTTCGCCCAGTAGCCATGATCAGATCGTCCCTTACAGAAATAGCATCGGGGTAATCAATCTCTGGATCTGGATTAGCGAGGGCAAAAACGATGGGATTCTTATTCATAGAGGCAATCATATCTTTGGTTAACACCCCTCCCACTGAAACTCCAACAAACACATCGGCTCCTACTATGGCTTCTGCAAGAGTTCTGGCATCCGTTTCTGCAGCAAGTTCCTTTAGAATAGGATTCATGCCCTCTTCGCGTCCCTCATAGACTACTCCATATACATCACACATGATTAAGTTCTCAGGACGGACTCCCAAGGTCATGTGTAGCTTGGCACAGGAAATACCAGCCGCTCCAGCTCCACTGAACACGACTTTCACCTCATCAATCTTCTTACCAGCCACCTCTAAAGCGTTCAAAAGGGCGGCGGAGGATATGATCGCTGTTCCATGCTGGTCGTCATGAAAGACCGGGATCTTACAAATAGCTTCAAGCTCTCTCTCAATCTGGAAACATTCGGGGGCCTTTATATCTTCCAGGTTGATTCCCCCAAAAGTTGGCTCTAAAAGCTTTACGGTTCGGATGAACTCATCAGGGTCCGTGGTGTCGATTTCAATGTCAAAGACGTCTATATCAGCGAACTTCTTGAATAAAACGCCCTTTCCCTCCATCACAGGCTTACCCGCTAAGGCACCAATATTGCCGAGGCCTAAAACAGCGGTTCCATTAGAGATAACAGCCACCAGATTGCCCTTTGCCGTGAACTTATAGGCATCCTGGGGGTTTTTTTGTATGCGAAGGCAGGGTACAGCGACACCTGGTGTATAAGCTAGGGATAAATCCCTTTGTGAGCTACAGGGTTTAGTGGGTACGACCTCGATCTTACCTTTCCTCCCTCTGAAATGGTACTCTAAAGCAGCGTATTCTTTTGCCAGTCTGGATTTCGTTTCCTGATCCATTGATTTATCTGACTGAGAGATTATTGAGTCTTCTTGATCCACCTTATCCTCCTGGGATTATGTTCATTAGAATGAACGGGTATGAAATTAGCTTACTGATCAATCATTACCAGCCTCTGTGCCAGGGATGATAGGAGGGTCCAAGCATTCCCAGCGATACGGGATCTTTTCCCCATAGACTCAAGAAACTTTCTTCCAACAACCGGTGGAACTCATGGTCCTTGCTGTCCATTTGAGGAAACAATATCCAGCACTTTGAGGATAATGGCAATAGTCCCTATGGCACTGATGAAGTAAATGGCCATCCTTGTGATAGACTTCTGAACACCATTAATGGCCTTGTAGACATCAATAAATCCCTGTGCATTTCCGTTCTCAAATCATCCTTCGGGCTGCTCGTTTCTTTATAAAACCCAGCTTTCAGACCGTTGATTTCCATATGGAGATAATCTTTTGTCACAGGATTTTCTTCTTCTTCACGCTTTAAAATAGCGTTGGTTAAGACTTTAGCTTTTTCTTTATC
>CAJXGR010000136.1 GCA_913053665.1 uncultured Spirochaetia bacterium | reverse complement strand
AAAATTAATTTGCCTTTTACTATTTGCTATGATAGCTTTTCAAATTAAACTTCAATTGGAGGTTCAGGATGTGGGATGATCTGGAAATGATTTCCTTGAAGATACTCAAGTTATTATATCACCAATACCATGATTTAATGGAATCTGAACTCACCGAAAAGGTGATTGCTGAAAAGCTGAATTGTAGCTACGATGAGGAGGTTACAAAGATACAAAAGGCTCTCGGTGAGCTAAAGAAAGTCGCTTTAGTTCGCAGTAATCGCTCAGGCTATGTAATCAGCGAGAAAGGACTTAAGCATTATGAGCAGTTTAAGTTTCTTAAAGGGGATGAGGAACAAAGTTCTCCTTTAAATATTGTGATACATGGTGGAGATCAAAGTATTCGATGTATAAATAACATCCACCATTACCACTATCACGGAGAGGGAAAAGCTTTCCCCGGTGGGCTGGAAGAGATGAATCCTCTGTACAAGAACCTTCTGGAGACACTCAATGAGATTGAGACCTTAGGAATGGATGCTCCACAGGGGGAAAAAATGCTTGAGAAGCTGGAAGACGTCCGGTCTATCATACAGTTGATGACCCAGGAATCAGGAATCCCCTTAAAAGTAGAGGAAAAAGTGGGTGATTTGATTCATGAGATTAAAAACAAGTTGGATATGAAGTAAGTGTGTGGAAAATACAAAATCATGTAGGAACATATTGTACAATTCCACTCAATTAAATCTTGACAATAGGTGACGTGTATATTATCCTTTCACCTTACGATCGATATAAATATGACTTCAAATACTTGAATATACCTCTAAATGATGAATAAAATTAAACCATGATGACATTAAAGACCACAGATCAACTTAAACGGAGCTCCATTTACTCCTTGACTCAGAATGACTTATCCCAGGTTCTCATGGAAGCTGGCTTTGAAAAGTACAGAAGTCAACAGATCTTTCAGTTTCTTTATCAGAAGAGGCTCAATCAGTTCTCCGATATGAAAAATCTCCCTGAGAGCCTTAGAACCTACCTGGCTGAACACTTTGTCATAAGTTCTTTAGGGAATCTGGACCACCAAATCAGTCAGGATAAGAATACCCACAAATATCTTTTTGGACTGTCCGACGGCCTAAGAATTGAATCTGTAGTCATTAAGGATGGCTCAAGGAATACATTGTGTCTATCCTCACAAGTAGGTTGTTCCCTCAACTGCCGATTCTGTGCCACAGGACAAATGGAGATCAAACGCAATCTAAAGCCCGGTGAGATCCTGGATCAGTTCCTCTACTTAAAGGATAAACATGGATCCATCCACAATATAGTGTTCATGGGGATGGGAGAACCCTTACTGAACTACAATAATGTTATCAATTCCATTCGCATCCTGAACTCAAAGGATGGTCTGGATGTTGGGATTAAACGAATTACTGTATCCACAGCAGGCATAGCCAAAGGTATTCGTAGATTAGCGGATGAGAGTATGAATATCCAATTAGCCGTTTCCCTCAATGCTCCCGATCAAGAGCTTAGGGCAGAAATCATGCCTTTTGCCCAGAAAATCACTCTTCAGGAAGTGATAGGAGCCTGTCATTTTTATCAAGAAAAGACTGGAAGACGCTTTACTTTTGAATACGTCCTGATTAAAGGTGTGAATATGAGAAAAGGGGATGCCAAAAAGATCGTTAAGCTCTCTAAAGAGCTTCATTTCAACTTAAACCTGATTCCCTATAATCCTGTATCAGGCTGTGATTATCAATCTCCCACTCCCTATGAAGTAGATCAGTTCGTCAAAAACTTCCAATACTCCAGGTTGGAAGTGGTTCAACGCAAAAGGAAGGGGCGGGATATTTCAGCGGCCTGTGGTCAACTGCTAGCATCACAACCGGACTAAGGTCATCTGAACGATGAATAAGTCAGGGCTATTTAATGTTTCTCCAACTCGTTATTTTCTATGTAATGTGGTCAGACAGGACGCTGACCTACTTCTTTTAAAATATCGGTAGAACAGACATTCCTGTCTGTTCGGGATAAACAATTATCTGGAGAATTAAATAGCCTTGGTGGATAAGTATAATTTTGTTTACATTCCCTTCAAATCTATTATATTTATCGGATCCATCGATCCAGAGAGAAATTATGATATCCAAAGAAATCAAAGAAATTACTTTTACGTCCTTAAGGGGAGTCAAGCAGGCTGGAACCTTTCTTGTAGAAATGATCATTTTTGTTATTGTTGCACTTATAGCTGGTCTTGCGATTACGATCCCAATTTACTATACTGGGATTGAATATACTGAATCATTCAAATATATCGCTTTTAGAGGCCTTATTATCGCAGTTCTTTACTTTTTTATCAGCCGATTTGTTAAGAACTATAAAGAGGAAATGAAGGCCATCAACTCGTCTAACACGTCCTATTCAGGATCTGAAAAAAGAGTACGTTGTTTTATCTACTCAGCCCCACTTCTACTGCCTAAATGGTTTAAAATACCATTGTATATACAATTATCATCAATGATACTTATTTTTCTATCCGTCATTTTAGGAGGAATCTTTGTTGGTGACAGTATTCAGTCTAACGAAACTATTGTGATAACAAAAGATGAAAATGTAATTTTCTTCTTTAATCAGATGCTCAGTAAATGGCTTTGGAACTATTTTTGGCTGATCATTGCTTACACTGCAGAATTGTTTATTTTAATCACTACTTTTAACGCTAAAAAAGTTCTACAAAATAACCCGAAAGCACCGTTCAGCTTGTTTTATTTTTCTATTGCCAACCTTCAACTTGTTTTTCTTTACTTGTTTTTAATATACCTATTGATACGGGCTTTTTGATAGATTTGCAGGGGATATGAATCCTGTCATTATCAAAATTATATGCCTCAGAAACACTTATGGGGTGTGCGATGGTTGAAAATTACACAATCTCTTTAACCAGTCAGGGCAAGGGCGATGTGATAGATCTAAGCGGCGATCTGAAAGGTGTTGTCCAGAAGACAAATATCCGAAATGGCCAGATCTATCTCTTTGTCATTGGCTCAACGGGGGGACTGACCACCATCGAGTATGAACCCGGATTGATACGGGATATTAAAGAGTTCTTTGATGGCATCATTCCCTATGGCCTCCCGTATCACCACCATGACACATGGCATGACGATAATGGAAGCTCTCATCTCCAGGCGTCCTTACTCAAGCCAAACTTGAATATCCCGCTTCAGGAAGGCGAATTGGTATTGGGTCAATGGCAGCAGGTGGTTTTTATTGATTTTGATACTCGGCCTAGACAAAGAACCCTTCACTGTCAGGTCATGGGAGAATAAGACGGGCTAAAGATATTGTTCCAAAGCTTGATGGGTGAAAGCAAATATTCTATAGATAGAACTTTTCGTGGGTGGATAAATTGATTAATTTATCCCTTAAGTCAGGTAAATAAAATGAAAGAACATTTAAGAATTGCATTGCCTAGTAAAGGGTCATTGGGTCAAACAAGCCTTGATTTCCTTTATGGGTGCGGATTTATAGTAAAACGAGGAAGCGATCGTCAGTACACCGGTACGATTCAAGGCTATGATATTGAAGTTCTATTCCAGCGGGCAGAGGATATACCCCCAAAAGTGTGGGACGGAACAACTCATCTGGGTATCACGGGTCTGGATCTTGTGGAGGAGCATAAAATCAGGAATGGTAGTACTCAGATTCTTTTCCCCCACCTGGGTTATGGGAAGGCAAATCTTGTAGTCGCTGTTCCAGAGAGTTGGATACATGTCTCATCCGTATACGACCTGGCTGACCTTGTGGCAAAATGGCAGTTGACCTCTCAAGGCAAGCATCTACGAATAGCCACCAAGTTTAAAGCCCTGACTGAAAGGTTCTTGCATGAGAATAATATTTATAATTACCAGCTGGTGGAGGTTTCAGGGGTTCTTGAGGTCACACCCAAACTGAATCAAGCCGACATCATTGTGGACCTCACAAGTTCAGGGGTCACATTAAAGGAAAATCACCTCAAAGTAGTGGATGGAGGAACCCTTTTGAAATCCGAAGCTTGCCTCATCGGAAATCGCTCTATATTCTCGAATCCATGCAAAACAATACAGCCCCTTGTGGAACAAGTAATTGACAAGATTGAGAGCCATATACGTGCCCGAGACTACGTGAGAGTCATGACCAATATAGAATGCACTGATTCACAGCAAATCGAGCGAGAGATTAAAAACACGCTGGCCAAAGAGTCCATTCAGATCGAGACCTTTACCCTGTCTCAATCCTTATTTCCGTCCAGAGCAGGGGACTCCGTGGTGAACATCAATTTGATCGTCCCAACCCATGACCTTTACCGTGTGGTTCAATGTCTTCGTCAATACAATGCCCTGGAAATTGCTTCCACCAAGATAGATTACCTTTTCTTGAATCAGTCCAGGTACTATCAGCAAGTCTATGACAGGATTCAGAAAGAAGAAGATTCCCTTTAATCGTTCAGTTCTTCAGCCTTACGGGATTTTCTCCCTCGCGTTTTAGTAGAACTGGGATAGAACTTCTTGCCAATCTGCCGGCCCTCTCCATCGAAGGAATAAAGGGTGTAGCCGAGACGATCCCCATAATAATTGAAGGTTTCCTTCTTCCACAGGAGTCTTTTCTTTTTAATGTATTTAAAATACCGTTTGAGTTTGGGCTTCCCAGAGGGGTGAAAAAAGTCTTGTGTCTCAATGAGTCCTTCAGAATTGTAATAGGTATTGATACTGATCATCCCATTGCTGTGATACTCTTCCACTCGAAGGAGTGTTCGTTTCTTCCCCTGGATCCCTAGATATTTTATCTTGTAATACTTGTTCGATTTCACGCGTCGTATGTCTGGATCGTTGATCTTGATTTTCATAATACTTTTGGCGAATAGGATTTCTACTTTGGAAAAGCCCCCTTTTCTTCGATAAGTGTATTTGGCGATATAAGATAGAGCATTTTGCGAATTGTAATGCTTTTCGGTCTGGATTAAGTGATGGTTGTAAGTCACTAAATAGTATGGAATACCTTTAGTTTTATCTTTAGTGATTTTATCAGAATACCTGTAATCTCCCAATGAATCAGCTTTAGCCCTTTTATAGTAGAGGCTTTTCCCAAATCCGTAGAGGGATACAAAACTTAAGCTGACAGCAATCATGATCGAAAGGTACTTCATAATTTGGCCTTAGAAATCTGTTTTGGAGGAGAAATGGAATCGGTTTATCTTAAGTCCTGGAACCACAAACCCCCCTCCAAAGAAGGATCGGATGTAAGTAGAACGATCTCCGATAGCCTCCAACTCGTTAAACGCCTTGACAAGAGATTCCGTAAAGCGAAAGTTTCTGACTGGCTGAGTGATTTTTCCATGCTGGATGAGAAAGAGTCCATCACGCGTCATCCCTGTGAGATTAAGAGTCATGGGATCCAGTAGATTGGTGTAGTGAAAGCGGTTGACGAAGAGTCCATGATCCGTGGAGGCGATCATATCTTCCATGGACTGATCCCCGGGTTCTATAATGAGATTTAAGGGAAGGGGGCCGTAAGAGTTGGGTTGGGGCAGCGAATGACCTGTTGACGTCTTGTTTAAATCCTGGGCCAATCGGCGATCCAAGACCATATCTTTGAACACACCCTTTTCAATAAGAGTTACCTTTTCACGGGGCATACCCTCGAAATCAAAGGGTAAACCAGCAGAAAGAGGGTGTGAGGCGTCATCCCGTATGGTGATTTTATCTGAAAAGACCTTCTGCCCAAGCTTGTCATGGAAGTAATTAGCTTTTTCCATGATGTCCTGGGTGGCGAGACCCGCAAAGGCGAGAAAATATAAAAGCTCACCCACGGCTTCAGGGGATAGGACAACGGTATAATCTCCCGGTTCAAGGTCTATAGGGGATTTACTCATGAGGGTTGTATTTAACGCCCTTTCAATAATGTTATCAAGGTTCATGTCGCTGAGCTTCCAGGAGGACTGTTCATACCAACCACTGGCGTCTCCTTTTTCAAGGCTCAGGTTGAAATCAATCTCACTGTACTTGTGATAAGCAAATAATCCCCTTGAATTCCCCATGCTATGACTCTTCCAGCCATTACTAATGATCCCTGAAGATTTACAGTTCTCGGATTGGGCTTTCTCAACGGCCTTTTTAACCCACTCAGCCTTTTTGACAGGGTTAAGGAAGGCGCTGGACTCATCAAAGTTGTGAAGGACGTTATAATTTTGAGGTTCTGTGAGATGCTGGATATCGTCACGACTTTTTTGATAACTGGCTGACTGGATAGCCTTCTCCAGGGTATCAAGAAGTGAGGAATGACTCAAGTCGTTGGTTTCAGCCACCCCAATTCGTTTGGAGTCAATGACCTTGATGGATATGGATTTATTTTTTTGTGAGAGATTTTGGGTGATGACATTATTGGAAAACCGTGTGGTCGCCGATTCATGTTCGCTGAACAGGACTTCAGTTTCGTCTGCTTTGGACTTTTTGAAGATTACATCATAAATATCTTGAAGCTCATCAGTTGTATACATTGGACTATCCTCTTGATTGATCTATTAATAGGTTTTAGGTCATCTATTCTAATGCTTTTAGAGCCTCATGATAAACCTTTTTTCTTGCTTCAGATAGGTCTGCCAAAGGAAACAAAAAATATCAGTAAACTAAAAGTCACAAGTTGTTTGCTCATCACGAAGTCCATATTTTATTAAGTTCAAACTATTCTTTTTTAAAGATAACTAAAAGCTTTGTTTTTGTTTTAATAAATATAATGACTCGACCGTTTTTACCCAACGTAAACCAGCGAAGTTCATCATCAGGCCTGGGGTTTAGGGTGACCTTCTTTTCTTCTACATTACTCCCGTTTTTATTGATGACCTGGAAGGTAAACTCTTTCTTGAGTTCTTTTGTATTATTGGCTGTTTTCCTATTAGGTGGGGGAATGTATAGATAGATGTTATCATTTTTTATGACTTCAAAGATCGTATAGTGGATCTCAGGGCCTTTTAATATTTTGACCACCTTACTATCATTGGATGGGTCTTTTAAAGAGACTAAAATAAGCTTTTTATAAGCAATCTTTTGACTCACAGAGCTTTTCTTTTTAATTTTTGGATAATAGGCCACTTGGAACAAGAGTTTTTCAGAGACCGGAGTGATTTCTATTTTCTCAATTTGTGAGGTATAGCCTTTTTCTATAGGTAGAAACTTGTTTAGATCACCGATATACATATCTCGCTTGCCTTTGGGGCTGAAACGGTAGAACTCATACTTGTAATAGCCTTTCGAACTATTTCCCTTTGCCTTTGGATTAAAGCTTTGGAGGATGAGGCAAAGATTATTGTATTGGTCACAGGCCATTTTATTGATTTGCTGATTCCCTGCAAAGGACTTTCCGGTCGTTGAACCCGTCACTTTCCCTGCTTTTCCAATTTTATAGAGGAATTCACCATGACTGTTAAACTTGAATATATACTTTGCTAAATCAGACTCATTCGTCTTTTTGGCCTTTTTCTCTTCTTTTTTCTTTGGCTTTTTTTTCTTATTATCGTTAGAGTCTGGCTTATAAACAATCTTTTCGGAGGGATCATAAAAGTTCATCACATAGATTTCTCCATTTTTGCTAGGAGCCATATCTAGGATAGTATCAAATGGAAACTGCTTGAACTTGATGGGGACAAGATCTCCCTTCTTATTAGGAGATTTGTTATTAGTGATACCATCGGTCAGACGGAGGATTTTAGGCTCAAGCTTGGCAGAAGACAGAACCAATGCCTCTTCACCACTAATATTCACTTTAATGATCTTTCTTATTCTCCCATTGGAACGCACGTAGATGGAATCTCCAAAGTAGCGGGCCAGGGGGGAGAGAATCAGATTGACTTTAGCCAGATTTCTTGAACGTTGTTTTTCTAATTGCTTTTCAGTGAGTTTATTCGCATTCTCCTCATCGCATGGATTTTCAGGCTCTTCAGGATCCGTGAGATCGATTTCGAGAATCATCTCTACTTTACCCAAAGTTGTTTTCTTTTGTTCACAGGATAGCAGGATAATTAAAAATAACAGGCTGAAAATAGTACTTAATACTTTTATTGTCATGAATATTCCTTTGGATAATATACCAAACTGATTTTAATTTGTCCGGTTATAAAACCTGCACCCCGTAGAGACGCGATTAATCGCGTCTCTACGGGGCGA
>CAJXGR010000135.1 GCA_913053665.1 uncultured Spirochaetia bacterium | reverse complement strand
TGTAGTTTCTCAAAAGTCTTTTTAAGAACTTCAGGATATTGGGATTCTAATTGTTTTAAGAATTGCTTGATGTTTTTAGAGCTTGAGACCATCTCGTCTTTTTCAATCATCGGTTTATTTGTAGATTTTGAATAAATATCATACACTGTGTTTAGATAATCGTAGACTTTAAGCATATCAACATGATCAATTAATTTATAGACTTCGCTTTTCCCATAGTATTTCAGTCTGAGATAACCCTTCTTGGTAAGAGGAATGACCAAATTGTCCAAAACAATTTTATCTTTTAGTATCTCAATTTTTTGGGGTTTTAAATAATGAAAAATAGTTGTAAAAGTGAGCGTTGGATAATAACGATCAAAATAATGGATGAGTAAAGGAGTACGCCGTGCTGTGCCGTCATCGTCAATCCGGCCTTCAACACTCCCCAGGAGAATCTTTTTATCCCAAAAAGCACGAGTGGGAGAGCCCGTATTGTAGTAGATGGGGAGTATATTATTTTTAGCGATGAGCCTTGGATCAATGGGGACAGCATGGATCAGAGTATGAGGATTATTATCACTTTTCTTTTTCATCTTTTTAAGATGTCTTTTTTTCATATAAGAAATAATGTGTTTGATGACTTCTTTTTTCTTGATTTTAGAAAAATCCTGTTTGAGTCTATCACCAATGATTTTTCGTAGTTTATTTGTCACTTCTTTTTCAATGAGGGCGTTTAAATTACGTTTTCTAAACTTTTCTTCTACAAAACGATTCTCAACTTCTTTCTTTAATTGTTTGATATATTTAATTTGATATTTTTTAGTAATCTCTTCACCAAACTTTTTTTTAGTACGCCTCACATATTCTGTTTTTATTTGATCTTCATATTTCGCTATTATCTCATTTTTATATTTCTCGTAAAACCTGTCTCTATACTTTTTCTCAAGTTTTAATGCACTGACTATTGCCCTCTCTTCCAACTGATGAGAGGTCATTCTAAATATAGTACCAATAATGACGTTTCCAGCGGATTTCATGGCTTTTGCAAAGTTGCTGTCATCGGGTTCTCCGGCATAAGTGTAGACAGATTTTTCGGAAAAGACCGAGTCAAAAACTATAACGTCGGCCCCACTATTATTTAGAAAGTTAATCAGTTTAGAATATGTGTCTCGTCGCCAAGGCCAACCCATCTGGTAAAGCTTTTCAGCTTCTTTTAGAGATCGATCAGTGGTCATTGCGTAGACTATCTCAGTACTGGCCTCGGAAGGGTCGGTAAAATTAGTTACAATTTTATCAAGAAAAAGGTTTTCTATTGGCCTCATCCAACCTGGAATATATATACTTATTAATAAAGTACTTAGTAAGACGACAGCAATACGGTCGATTCCAATCTTTTCTAACAGATTTTTCATGATCCCATCCTTATCTCAGGCAGCAAATACCCTTCAGTAGAGACTTGTGTCACTAGACTTAATATAATGAAAGATGATTAAAAAAGGAAGTACAAAACAATGGATTAATGTATCGTGGCAGATTAAATATAAAATGCTAAACGTCTTATTTCTTAGCTATCCTCATCTTCTGACTTGAAGTCATCATCGCTTGAGTCATCGTCATCGCTTGAGTCATCGTCATCACTTGAGTCATCGTCATCGCTTGAGTCATCGTCATCGCTTGAGTCATCGTCATCGCTTGAGTCATCGTCATCACTTGTGTTATCCTCAGCCTTTGGATTCTTGACGCCAGCCTTTGGTATAATGATTTTTACGACCCCATCAATGTTTCCGTCCTTTTTGGCAATTATTTTGCCATGTTTATCTCTTTTAGTATTGAGATTATCTTTTTTCTTTACAACTTTAACAACCTTTTTCTTTGGCTCAAATTGTGGGTGAATACCCGCAAGGGCTTTAAAAGCATTTAGGGAATATCTATAAACAACCGACTGGATTAATTGGACTTTATTCCTTGAGAAATGGACAAACTCCCCCTTCCATAGAGGATTATTCCCTTTAACTCTAAAGACTCTGGTTTTGAGGACTTTCTTATTCTTGCCGTAGTAGTACTCTATGTATTTCTGAGGCCTGCGATGTTTGTCCAGATACAGGATTTTACCCACTTTTCGGTCGGAGCGATACTCATAGGCTTCTGCCCATGCAAAGCGGAAATCAGGGTTTTCCTCATCCGAAGGAACTTTTACAAAGTGTTCTATAAGCATTCCGTCTTTGGTGTAGGAATAGATGCTTTTATTGACCTTCAGATAACTTTGATCGTCGAATACATCGTCATTATAGAAACTTTCCACTCGATAAAGTAACTTGTTGTCTCGATTCAAAGCGTAATCATAATGGACGTAGATGGTTTTATTATTTATCTTTACCGTTTTTTGCCTAACGCGTTTTTTGTGATTTACATAAGTTGTTGTTTTAACAAGTTTTCTGAGGTCGTTATACTCAGATTCTTTTTTCAGCAAATGGGATTTATCATATTCATAGATGATATATTTCTCTAAGACACCCTCTGAGTCATAGATTTCCTTTCGGGTTACTTTCTTCATTTTGTCATAGCGTTGTATAATATAGCCTAAATGTTGATTACTTGGGCTGTAAGAGATGCTCCCATAGTATTGAAAGCGATCCGTTTCAGGCTGAGAGAACATAAGAGTATTGAAGAACAAAAGGATTAAAAGAAGGGCAAAGGTTTTCATGGTGACCTCTAAATTATGGATCCATCAATAAAACTATTCATAAGTTTAACTCATGATTCCTGGATTTCTATATAAATTGTGATTTAGTTCTTATATTGTCGGACTCAAGTGCTTTCGTTCTTAATTTTAATGAATACAGGGTTCTAAAATAGGTTTGAGAGATACAAAGTTCTAACAAGAAAGTGCTAAGTCTTTGGAGACAGGGTTATTCCAAATATATTTTTCCCACCATGAAAGGTATAATAAAATCTAAAATGATGGATTTTTACGATATGATCCACGATATGAAGTCCCCGCCCAAAGCTTTTTTTACTCATTCTTTGATCATGACCTTTAAAAAAAGGCCTTAAATAGTCTTCAAAGGGATGTTCCAGAGGGGTGCCACCGTTTATAATTTCCAGAGAGCCATTCTTCTTTACGATGTGGACCTGGCCATCTTTAGAGTACTTTAAGTCATTTCAGGAGAAGCTTATAGGAAAAAAAAGGTCATTTGGAGCATTGACTTTTAATCTGAATGACGATATTTTAGTCTTATGAAAGTATTAGAAAAAACAAACGAAGTGATCCTTTCCCGTAAGGAATATGAAGCTCTCATAGATCAGATCGAAGAGTTAGAGGACATTATAATCTATTATGAGACGAAAGATGAGCCTGGTAGACCATGGGAAGAGGTAAAGAAAGATTTAGGCCTGGATGTATAAAATAATAATTCAACCAAAAACTGAGAAAAATCTTTTACGCATTCCTTTTCAATCTCGTGAAAGAATCTCAAAAGTTATTAATGAAGATATTTTATTAAAAGATGGAGTGTTCTATGCTCTTCTACATTACCGTACACAATAGCGAATACGGTTACTCAGTAGCCTGTCCCACCTTGAAGGGCTGTCATAGCCAGGGTGATACAGAAGAAGAAGCCATTGATAATATTAAAGACGCTATCAGAGATTACCTGGAATGCCTGGAAGAACTCGAGAATAAGCATGACACTAAATTGATAAAGATTGAAGTTTCCCTTTAGGTGTTGTTCACAGATGTTTCAAGTGAACGAGCTATCAATGCCTTTAAGAAAGCGGGTTTTATAATCCTTCGAGAATCAAAACATACTAGCCTATCGAAAGAAGATAGTCTGATACAGGTTCCAAGGCATAAGAGATTAAATCCTTACACTCTAAGATCAATTATTAAAGACTCTGGTCTCACTGACGAAGAGTTTAAAAAGCTCTTGTAATCAATGAACGGGGAGTTGGGAAGAATTGGTATCATGGAAAATAGGACTCTTTAGATGATTAATATGTTGTTTCTCAGTCTAATCCTCGCTATTAGCCAAGTCGCATCGGGTCAAGTCTATTGGAGACTGGGCTATGACTTTGATGGGGATGGAATTAAGGATGAAGTGAAGAGTGAATACAGTGGTGGGGCCCATTGCTGCTATAAAATAAGTGTCACACTCAGTTCTACCAAGAAAACCCACAGCATTCCCTTTGAGATGGACGGAGGCTACCCAAAAGGTCTTGACTTGAGTCGTAAAACACATTTTAACATCAAGGATTATGACGATGACGGTAAGCCTGAGATATTCATGGAAATAAACACCTACAGTTATCATAAATATACCATTGACAAGGGTTGGACAAAGAAATATGGCATCAGGAACAACTATATCCTCATTGACTTCGAGAATGGCAGGATTCATTACAAGGATTGGCGGCCTCCACAGGTCTTAACCAAAGATTACAGTCATTCTAATTGGCTCATCAACATTGCTAAGGGGACATGGAAAAAGCACTATCGTCCATCCCTTGTTCGCAAAGCGATTCAATCCACTCAAACCCCTAAAGAAGCTTATGACAGACTTATGAGGCTCTATCCTGATAAAGTAAAGTATTGCAACGGATGGATGCGTGTCAAGGGTCTTTATATTTTCTTGATTGAAAAGGCTTACACAAGTCCCCGCTACCCAGAAATCATTTCAGTGGCTCCAGGGAGCAAAGAGTTTGCATTTTATGACTGGAATACTATTTGGGGTGAAATCATGGATAAGAAGTAAGTTGGCTAAAACCCTTTAACTTTCATCTTTCAGTTTTTTCTTTTCCAGACTGGCTAAATAATCATCTATAGTGAAACGGCCTATAATTATTCTTCGGGCTGTCCTTTCCATCATGTCAGGATATTCAGCCATTAGATTCTCCATTTTATCCTTAAATGCCTGTTTTTTTTGGGCTTTCTTATTTTTTATGTCTAATCGCTTGAGTTGCTCATCAAGATCAGCCTGGCCTGCGAGGATTTGTCCTGCCGTACTGCGATCCATATCGGGATATTTGTCCAATAAATCCTGTAATTGACGCTCTTTAGCGACTTTCACTTCACTGTTTTGTCTGGATAGATAACGATGTAATGGATATTGCCTTGATGCGATCTGTCCAGCAATGCTTCGGCTCATCTTAGGATATTTCTTCATCAGATCATCGATTTCAGCTTTCTTTTCATCGCTCATCATCCGGGATGGTGTTTCAAATAAAGAAGCAAGTTCATCATCGTATGGGTTGACCTGGTTTTTTCTTGCCATAATAATTTTTTAACATTTCCTGTATTTTATTTCAAGAGAATTATAATCTAGAAAGGGCAAACAGGCAAGTAAAACTTTTAATCCATTGGAGAAAGTTGCCTGGATGAAGTAGTCATTAGAGTGAACGGATCAATCCCTGTCTCTTTCAAGGACCAATAGAATTGCATCGACAGTCTGACCAACAGGATCCCCTTCTCCCAGTAATAAAGACAGTCGGTCAAACTGGTTTTGCTTTTCTAAACTGATGTCAGGATTGTCAAGTATCCTTTCAACCATGTGATAAAGTGTATCAGGGTTAAGATCCCATTGGATAAGCTCTGGGACAAGCTCATCCTCTAAAAGGATATTGGGGAGGGCGATATATTTCCCTCTGACAAAGGCTTTAGCCAAAAGGTAACTCACAATATTCATCTTATAAGTGACTAGAACAGGTATCTTCAAAAGGGCTAATTCCAGAGTGACTGTTCCACTTGCGACTATCGCACAATCACAGAGTTGATAGGCGTTGTAATCCCCTTGATCAACAAATACCACATTAAGTCGGCTGTAGGATAAAAGGATACGCTGCAGCATAGGGAGGAAAACATTTGATGACACTGGGATTAAGAAGGTCACCAGCCTCTTGTCATGGATTCGTTGGGCGGTCTCCAGCATAACAGGAAATAATCTCTTGATTTCTTGTCTCCTACTGCCAGGGAACATACCAATAATATAAGGAGTTGATATATAAAGGGATTCAGTGACCTTCTCCCTGCTACGATCCACTCGAACAATGCTTTTTATTGGGTGACCCACATAAATAGCGTGACCACCAGCATCCTTATAGATCTGGGCATCCTTGGCGAAGGGACATACAATCAAATCTACCATTCGGGCTAGCTTTCTGGCATTCCATTTTCCCCAAACAGAGACTTGTGGTGGGAAGTAGTAGACTACTGGGATATTCAACTTACGTGCTATCCTTGCTATGGGGATATTCATTCCCTGATTGTCAATGAGAATCACCATATTCACAGGATGAGTTCTTAAATAAACCTTCAGGCCTCTCAATTTCAAGGCAATTCGTATTCCAGGAAGAAGACTCTCAAGTAAGCCAATGGAACTTAATCCGATAAAATCCCACAGGATATGGACTCCAGCCGCCTTCATTCGTTCACCACCTATTCCAATCACCTCTGTCGATGGACACGATTCGCAGATCCTTTTTGCCAGGAAGGATCCGTGGAAATCTCCTGATACTTCGCCTGCTGAAAAGAATATTCTGTTTATTGGGGTATGATTCATCTGAGTAGATTGGGGATCAGAGGGCAAATCAAGTTCTGTCCATAATAGAGGCCAGCATTTCGGCCTCACAGACAAGGTCATCTTCTACGTATGATTTACCCTTAAACTTGCAAACTTTGCCGCCAAATCGGGTAATTTCGATCTCATAGCGAATCTGATCCCCTGGAACCACAGGTTTTCTAAACTTCACTTTATCGATGCTGGCAAAAAAGACCAACTTGCTTTCCGGGCTTTCAATACGTCTTAGCATAAGGACACCGGCGCATTGAGCCATCCCTTCAACGATCAGGACACCTGGCATGATGGGTTGTCCGGGAAAATGTCCCTGGAAGTGAGGTTCATTGATGGATACGTTTTTAAGGCCCTTGATTTCATTTTCATCAATTGATAAAATACGATCCACCAATAAAAAAGGGTATCGGTGGGGGATTAAGTCCATTATTTGATGGATGTCTTCCATGGCTGCTCTCCAACGTAATGATTTATTTCTCTAAGTCCAACTTCTTACCTTTAAGTCGTTTAAGGATTACTTGAGTGAGGTCAGTCCTTAAACTGTAAGCTAGAACATCGTTTCTATTGAGTATCAGTTCGAGACCCTTTTCCTTTCTTGTATTTTCAATGGTTGTTAATATATTCCTAAGTATAGGTTCCTTTAAGGACTCTTCCAGGCTTTTAAGTTCTCTATTTTTCTTCACCGTGTATTCATAGAGCTTTTCTTTTTCCAAGGCAATATGAGAAAGCTTTTGCCTGAATTCCTTATTACTCAATCGACCTTTCCGGGTTTCAAAGTTTCGTTCCAGAGTCTTGATCTTTTGGCTTTGTAACAGGATTTCATTCTTTAAATCCGTTCTTTTCTTTTGTAGATCGATCACAGCCTTTTGTTCTTTGGAGAAATGATTGAATACAAGGTGGATATCCACAACAGCAAAACGTCGATTATCTGGACTCTTTGCACCAATCAGAGGCTTAAAACCTACTAACACAAAAATAAGTATGAAAAGAGCGGTAAAAGCAGTTTTAGTATTCATTATTATCTCCTGATCATGACTAGATATTGAGGCCCAATGATTATTAGAAAAAGCCTCCCACAGTGAAGACCACGTCCATTCCATTCTTAAATACGAACTTGTTAGGACTGGATACATTAAAATCGGCACGTTTTGCAAAGTAAAGTCTGATAGGAATTAATGGGATCTGTACCCGAAAGCCAAAGCCAAAACTATAGTACTGGATGCTGGTGGGAAGAGAGAGTAAAGTATCTGTAACATTACCGGCATCAGCAAAAAGTACGCCCCATAAGATTTCCTCAAACAATGGAAAGCGGATTTCCTGGATGAAAGAGATTTTTCCACCCCTTCCAACGATTTCATCCCGTGTAAAGGTTCTCCAACCGCGTAATTCGTTAAGTCCGTCAAAGCGTAATCGATCCACATCTCGTATTTGAAAGCTGCCGTCAAACTGTTTACTATGAACAATAAAGTTAGCAAAAGAAGCAAATACCAAGCTCCATACAGGGTTTATGTAAAAAGCATATTTATTCTCCAGCCTGAGCCATTGACTGTCTCCTCCATAGATTCCACCCGTGTAGTGAAAGATGCCTCTAATCTGCCAGCCATTACGAGGATTCAAAGTTAAATCTCGTGTGTCATAGACGAAACCAACCCTCTGACTGAGTTTTACAAGGAAATTACCTGCCAA
>CAJXGR010000134.1 GCA_913053665.1 uncultured Spirochaetia bacterium | reverse complement strand
GTCCAGTCATTGCTGGCCGGGCTGGGTTTCATGGTGGCGGGTGTACCGGCCGCCGGGTTCTGGGCATTGCTCTGCCTGCTGTTCGGTGTGGCCCAGATCGGTATTATTGTTATCCTGATCCCGATCATTATTTACCTGTTCAACACGGCAGACACGGTGACAGCTGTAGCCTTCCTGATCTGGAGCGTCCCCGTTGGCCTGATTGATAACATCATGAAACCGATACTGCTGGCGCGCGGTGTCAAGACACCCATGGTTATTATTTTCATGGGCGCTATCGGCGGCTTCCTGGGTGACCGCATGGGCGCTGACCGAAACGCCGCAATCATGCAGGTCGGCCGGCGGAAACCCGGCCAGATAGGCCCTCCCGGGTTGCTACGGGTTTGTAAATCTCCAGGGTTCTGAGTAGTATTGCCGCCGCATGCAGGCCTGTCAGGGCATCGTAAAATAGAGAAGGATGAGCGATATGAAAACAATAATGTTATCTTCAGTATCAGTGCTGGCGTTGACTGCTTCATTGGTGTCGCCGGTTATGGCCTACCAGAGTGTGTCCGCTGTCGCAGAGGGTGGCAAAGGGTTCGTCGGCCTGGGCGTGATATCCAAGCCGGACTATGAAGGCTCCGATGAAAACAAGACGCTGGTTGCCCCGTTCGGCAAGTATGTCTGGGCGAGTGGTCGCTACGTTAGCCTGGGTGGCAGCGGGGGCAGTGAGAGTGCGGGCCGCCTGAATCTGAACCTGATTACTACGGGTACCAGTGAGTCATTAACCTTTGGCCCACTGCTTCAGTACCGTCTGAAACGGGATGATGAGGGGCGAATCAAATGTGTGGCCTGTTATATGTGTGCTACAGCCTGTCCGGCCTTTTGCATCACTATTGTAGCAGACAAAACACCCACTGAATATGGTGAAGATCGGGATAAATATCCTGCGGTCTTTACTATTAACGAATTAAGATGTATATTTTGCGGATACTGTGTGGAAGCATGCCCCTGTGATGCCATAGAAATGACTCAAAGGCATCCGATTGTTTATGGTTCAAGGGACTCATTTATTTATGATAGAGAAAGATTGCTGAATAACTGATGGTTGAAACCGTTAATTATCAAAGTACTTGATATATAAAAGGAGAAATGAAAACGTGACAGACCCAGTAGTGCTTACTGATGTCCTATTTTTGCTCTTTTCAGTGACTGCCATCGTATTCAGTCTATTAGTAGTGGTGATGAAAAACCCCATCCACAGCTCTATATCGCTGGTTCTCTCATTCCTGCCTATTGCGGCCATCTATGTATTATTTCATGCTCCCTTTGTTGCGGTGATCCAGATTTTAGTCTACGCCGGAGCGATCATGGTTCTATTCACTTTTGTGATCATGATGGTGGATCTTAGTGAGAAGGAATACACCCTCCACAAGGGTAAGATATATAAGTTACTGTCATTTCTCATCATGGGGGGATTTCTTCTGATGGTTCCTTATATGGTGACTCGGTTCTTGCCTGAAACCATATCTGAGCCAAAGGAATCCGTGGTATTAAGCCATTTCACATCCAAAAAAGAAGCCCATGAGTTTGGCTCAACCAAGAATATAGGGAAACTCATTTTTGGTAAGCCGGTTATCAATGATCCTGTTCAAGCCAATGACAATACTCTCAAAAGTATGCAGATCGTTTCCTTTGAACTGGCTTCTATACTCATCATGGTAGCTATTGTGGGAGCAATGATCCTGGCCAGGACACGAAAAAAAGAGGAAAGATAAATGTTTACGTTGCAAAACTCTATTATACTTGGCCTTATCTTGTTCTCAATTGGAGCCTATGGTGTCTTAACCCGACGGAATCTATTGGTCGTACTGATGTCCCTTGAAATTATGTTTAATGCAGTGAACTTGATTGTTTTGGCCTTTAACTATTTTAGATTTTATCAGCAGGGTAAAGAATTAGGTCATTATTTCGTCCTTTTGGTGATAGCAGTCGCGGCGGCTGAGGCGGCTGTAGGTCTTGCTATTCTTGTAACGATCTATCGCAACAGAAGAAACGTGGACAGTGATGAGCTCACAGAAATGAAAGGATAATCCTATTATGATTCATTTTATTGATAATATTGAGAATTATATCTATCTCATTCCTCTTTTGCCCCTCATTGGATTTGTTATAAATGGGCTGATTGGCAAGAACTTACCTAGAGGCATTGTCTACTTTATTGGATGTATATCCATATTTGCTTCCTTCGTTTTATCTGCTTTAGCCCTGTGGAAAGTCATTGATACCGGGAATGCTCTTGAAATAGCTTATGGATCATGGTTTCATTCAGGGGGACTCAATGTTTCAATAGGCCTGAAAGTAGATCAATTATCTGCCGTGATGATTAATATCGTGAGTGGTGTCGGTTTTCTCATCCATTTTTATTCTATAGGCTACATGAAGGGCGATGAAGGAATATATAAGTTCTTTGCCTACCTAAACTTATTCTGTTTTGCCATGCTCGTTTTAGTCATGGGAGATAATCTCCTTTTACTTTTCCTCGGGTGGGAAGGGGTTGGCCTTTGTTCATACCTGTTGATCGGTTTTTGGTACAAGAATAAAGACTATGCAGATGCCGGTAAAAAGGCCTTTATCGTGAACCGAATCGGAGATTTTGGCTTTCTGATTGGAATCTTTTTAATATTCCAATACTTTGGCACATTAAACATCGCTGGGATTCAAGAGTTCCTTGTGAAGCACCCTGGAGAAGTCAAGCTATTGATAGAGGGGGGAGTGATCACGATCATCACACTCCTGCTTTTTGTGGGCGCTACGGGCAAATCGGCTCAAATCCCCCTATACGTTTGGTTACCCGATGCGATGGCGGGCCCTACCCCTGTGAGTGCATTGATCCACGCGGCTACCATGGTGACTGCCGGTGTATACATGATTGGGAGACTTCACTTTCTATTTTCCCTGTCTGAAGTCACCATGCTTATCATATTAATCGTCGGTGCCGTTACAGCCCTCTATTCCGGGACGATTGCCATCACACAAAAGGACATCAAAAAGGTATTGGCTTATTCTACCATAAGTCAGCTTGGATACATGTTTATGGCCATGTCAGTGGGAGCTTTTTCAGTTGGGATCTTCCATTTGATGACTCATGCCTTCTTTAAAGCCCTTCTATTCTTATCGGCAGGATCTGTGATTATTGCCTGCCATCACGAGCAGGATATGACGAAAATGGGTGGATTATCCAAAAGACTACCCGTCACGCATATAGCCATGTTCATTGGAATGCTGGCCCTGAGCGGGACGGTACCTTATATATCCGGTTTTTTGAGTAAAGATTTAATATTGGAAAAAGTTTTCTTGTTTGAAGGGGGACTGGGAGTGCTTTCCGGACTGCCGGTGGGTAAGATTTTCTGGGGGGTGGGGCTGATCACAGCCTTGTTTACAGCCTTTTACAGCTTTCGCTTGATGGGTATGACCTTTTGGGCCAAGACCCGGATGAAGGATGAAGATTATCATCATGTCAAAGAGCCGTCCAAGGCAATGTCAACAGTTTTGATCCTTCTCGCTGTCTTATCTATCGTGGGGGGCTGGGTTGGTATTCCTGAAATCCTTGGTGGGAACAACCCGTTTCATAGCTTTCTTTCTAAAGTATTTGATCCAACGTCAGCCCACGGGGAAGTCCATCATGGCAATACCCCCTATATCCTGATGGGAGTGTCCACCAGTCTTGGTATCATCTTAGCGATTATAGCGGCATTTATGTATGGGAAAAACTGGTCTTTCCCGGAAAGATTTACTCAAAAAGGTATTGGAAAACTTCTCCATCGTTTATCTTATAATAAATACTACATTGACGAACTCTACGAAGTTCTTTTTGTGAAAACAATCATGAAAGGCTCTCGTCTTTTATGGAAGTGGGTGGATGCATTTATAATAGATGGACTGGTTAATGGGACAGGGCGTCTGGCTCAACTGATTGCCAAGCTTGGGCAGAACGTACAAACAGGCAATGTAAACACCTACGCCTTATCCATCGTTTTAGGGGTTATGGCTCTTTTAACCTGGTTTATGATAGCGACTTATAACAACTAGAGGATTTCTCAAAGAGGTCAAGAATGTCCATATTTCCAAATATAAGTATTGTCCTTTTCCTTCCAGCCATTGGCGCTTTCATTTTAATACTTTTGCCTTCTGATAAACTGTTTAAGCCCTCCGCCAGGGATAAAGTCCTAAAAGTAACAGCTCTTATCTTTAGTGGATTAACATTTGCGGCTTCCATACCCTTGATTTTGCAATTTGAAGGCACGCCATTAATGGAGCATTTTGCCTTTGATGAAACCGTTTGGGGCTCCCTCTCAGAGATCATTAATACATCCTATCACCTCAAAGTAGATGGGATCAGCTTGTGGCTGGTGATTCTCACAACATTCCTCACTCCCATTATACTATTAGCCTCGTGGAAGTCCATAGAGATAAGGATTAAAGAGTTCCTTATAGCGATGCTCTTGATGGAGACAGGGATGTTAGGGGCATTCCTGGCTTGGGATCTCCTTCTATTCTACATCTTTTGGGAAGTGATGCTCATCCCCATGTATTTTATCATCGGCATTTGGGGGGGGGAAAGGAAGGTCTACGCCGCCGTTAAGTTCTTTATATATACGATGGCAGGCAGTCTCCTGATGTTTTTGGCTATTTTGTATATTTATGTGAACATGCCTGTACCATCCTTTGATCTTGATATAATATATCAGCACGTACCCAGCCTTAGTGGGACATTGAGTATTTTTGGAATGGATATATCTGTTCAGCACATCCTATTCATTGCTTTTGCTTTGTCCTTTGCCATTAAAGTACCCATGTTTCCCTTCCACACATGGCTACCTGATGCTCATGTCCAGGCTCCTACGGCTGGAAGTGTGGTTTTGGCCGGCGTTCTCCTTAAAATGGGTACCTATGGGTTCATTCGCTTTGCCATACCATTTTTCCCCAATGCCAGTCTTGACTTCGCCCCCATCATATCTATTCTCGCGATCATTGGTATCATTTATGGGGCGTTTATGGCCTTGGCCCAGACAGATATAAAGAAATTGATAGCCTACTCTTCCATTAGTCACCTTGGATTTGTTATGCTTGGGCTTTTCGCATTCGCTTTAGCTAGCGGTCCTGGAGGGAGTGGGGAGGTCGTGACCCTATCCATTCAAGGAGTCCAGGGAGCCTTGTATCAGATGATCAATCACGGTCTTAGCACAGGGGCTTTATTCCTCTTGGTAGGCATGATTTACGAAAGACGACATACGAAAGAGATGAGTGAGTTTGGCGGTCTCGCGAAAGTGATGCCGAGATTAGCTGTTGTATTCATGATTACCACCTTGGCCTCCATCGGATTACCAGGTCTGAATGGATTTATAGGAGAGTTCCTGATACTCCTGGGGGCTTTTAAAGCCAACAGTTGGTTTGGGGTCCTGGCGACTACGGGAGTCATTTTAGGGGCTGTTTATATGCTGATTCTTTATCAGAAGGTCTTCTTTGGAGAATGTCACAACCCAAAGAACCAATCACTAAAGGATCTCTCTCTAAGGGAAATGATAGTCGTCCTTCCACTCATTGCTTTGATGGTTATCATGGGTGTTTTACCCAATTTCTTTCTAGATAAGATTTCGGTCACATTACACGAGTTTTTTAAGTTAATTCCTATCATTAATATTGGTTGAAGTGATGAATATAACAACATTAAATGGCATTTTACCTATTCTTATTCTAACAGGCGTTGGCTTACTAGTACTTCTTGTAGAAGCCTTTATAGAAAGGGATAGAGAGAGGCGATTCGCTTTTATTCTCTCTTTAGCAGGGATTATTGCAACTCTCGTTTCCTTATTTAGCCAATTAGTCCACCATGATGCAGATCTTCTATTATTTGGAGGAGCTTTGATTGTGGATCACACAGGATTGGCTTTCTCAATCATCATCTGTTTGGGTGCCTTACTGGTTCTTATCTTAAGTCATCGGCATGTGACCAGGATCCACAGGAATGCGGGTGAGTTCTATAGTTTGATATTATTTGCTACCCTTGGAATGCATGCTCTAACAATCTCCAATGATATGATGACCTTCTTTGTCAGCCTGGAGGTCATGTCCGTTGCTGTTTATATCCTGGCTGGAGTGAATCGTAAAAGTCTGAAGTCCAACGAATCGGCTCTTAAGTATCTTATTCTGGGGGCGTTTTCCACAGCTTTTTTACTGTTGGGAATTGCCTTTGTATATGGAGCTACAGGCCAAATGGGGTTTATGGAGATTAAAGAAGCCCTGTTGAGTGAAGCAAATGCTCCATTTCAGTCTGTTGGCATTCTTGGCCTGATCCTGATTATGGTGGGTTTTATATTCAAGATTGGAGCTTTTCCTTTTCAACAATGGGTTCCAGATGTATATGAAGGGGCTCCAAGTATTGTCACAGCCTTTATGGCGACCTGCGTGAAGACTGCCGCCTTTGCCATCCTGCTGAGAGGGCTTTTTACTTTCTTTCAAGCTGATGAATCGGGCTTTTTAATGAGTGCTTTAACTGTTATCACTGTCTTAACCATGATTTTTGGGAACTTTATGGCCCTTATCCAATCCAATATAAAACGGCTTATCGCATACTCTGGAATCGCCCACACAGGCTATATTTTGCTAGCCATATTGGCCGCTTTATCTGATCCCGCCAAGCCAGACATCACTCCCATCCTGTTTTATCTTTTGGTATACACGCTGATGACGGTGGGTGCCTTTGCCGTCTTGATTGGAGCATCCCGAGGGGGAGAGGAAGTCGAGACTTTTGAGGATATAAGGGGTTTAGGATACAAGCATAAGCTCTTGGGACTCTTTATGGCTTTCTTTTTCTTTTCATTGGCTGGCATACCCTCGACAGCTGGTTTTATGGGCAAGTTTTTTATCTTTAAAGCCGCTATCTCTAAGGAATTATATGCTTTGGCGGTGATTGGTATTCTCACGGCTGTTGTATCTGTTTATTATTATCTGAAGATTGTTGTCTATCTCTATCTGAAAGAAGAAAACAGAAGATACGAGAAGTATTCCATCCAATGGAACTATTTATTGGCAAGCTTTCTAACGTTCCTCCTGGTCTTATTTTTGGGCATTTTCCCCCAGTTTGGATTTAAACTATTGAAATAATAGAACTTGTTTTATTGGACTGATAAAAGGTTCTATTGGTTTTAAGGAATTATCTATGGGCTCAAAGCTGTTTATCGTCATCCTGTGTATCCTGTGGGTGGGTTGTAAAGGAACGGTGAGGGACAATGTGTCCAAACCCCCTGAGGGAATGGTTTATATTCCGTCGGGTGAGTTCATTATGGGAAGTAGCCGCGAAGAACGTGATTATGCCTACCAATTCTCAAGTTATTGGAAGAAGCTCCGCATCTTCGATAAGTATGAACTCGACTCAAAGAGAGTTTCATTGAAAGGGTATTTTATAGATCGAAATCTGGTCACCCAAAAGGATTATCAGGACTTCGTTAAGGAAACAAATCACCCTGTTCCTTTTGTGGATAAGGAGACATGGGATTCCTACAAATTGATTCACAAATACCCTATCGCCAAACGGTATTTATGGAAGCGTGATCCACCCAGATATCCAAAGGGGCGGAGAAATCACCCTGTTGTTCTGGTTTCCCATGACGACGCTCTATCTTATTGTAAGTGGAGGAGTCAGAAAGGGGGCCGTGAATACAGATTGGGAACCGAGGCTGAATGGGAGAAAGCCGCAAGGGGCACAAAGGGTTATTACTATCCGTGGGGAAATCTCTATGATGGGGATCGGTTAAACAACTTTGACAAAGGGGAAGGAAAGAAAAAAGGTCCCTTTGACACGGTAGCAGTAGGAAGCTATCCCATGGGTCAAAGCCCGTATGGACTAAATGACATGGCTGGCATGGTGTTTGAATGGACAAGTACAAAGTGGCGATCCGGTCAATATATTGTAAAAGGAGGCTCATGGGATGATGATCCAGGATGGTGCCGATCGGCGACCCGTCATGGCAGACCCGAAGGGATTAAACACGTACTGATTGGCTTTCGTTGTGTGAGTGACATCCAGTAATTTATAGAGTTTGTGATAGAATCCAGAAGACCCTTCAGATAGCTAAATAAATGAGTTCGACAAGTAAATTGTTAAATGCCAGATAATAGCTTTCCTTTGCATCAGGAATGAAAACTCTTACTCTTTTCTTGTTCCCTCTCCCTCTGGGAGAGGGTGAGGGCTTTTCTCTTCAGATT
>CAJXGR010000133.1 GCA_913053665.1 uncultured Spirochaetia bacterium | reverse complement strand
TTTTTTATGAGCCAGAGACATCACAGGCACTCGGTTTCGGTTTTCGCTGTGGCTTCCTCGGCATGCTCCACCTCGAGATCATTCAGGAACGGCTGACCCGCGAATTTGATCTCGATATCATCACCACCTCGCCGAGCGTGATTTACCGGGTTCATTTAAACAAGGGTGAGATCAAAGAATCAGGCAGTCACCAAGAGCTTGTGAGCCAGGGAGGCCTGTATGAGAAACTCTATCGTCTGCAATTCGAGGATAAGGACTGATGCTTGGAAGCTTAAGGGAAAAGAATATCCCATGTGATTGTCTCATCCTTCTCAAGGGCTTTTGGAAGTCTCTTACCAATGATCAGATCAAAGTATTTGGGGGGGATGCCATGCCCCGGACGTTTACTAGTGATCATTTCCGCCGTAATGGGCGTCCCTGCCGGAATAGGCCTTTGAGCCACAAGACTTCTTCGGGCGGCCTCTCTGACGGGTAGCTCCTTTTCGACAGGAACCTTAAGACCATCCCCTAAAGCTTTTTCCACATTACGAATAGCGGTGACCATTTCCTTAAACCCTTGAGGGTCCAGTGAAATACTGTGATCCGGCCCTTTCATTGTAGAGTCCAGTGTGAAGTGCTTTTCAATGACAGTAGCACCCAGTGCAACAGCGGCAACGGGTATTTCTATCCCAAGAGTGTGATCTGAATAGCCAACAGCTAGGTGAAAAGCTATCTCCATTGTCTCAATGGCCTGGAGGTTCACATCCTCAGGGGCTGTGGGGTAGCTGGATACGCAGTGCAACAGAGTCAGGGGCTGATCGTTCACCTTCTGGATCGTGTGAATCGCCTCTCCTACCTCAACCAAGTCACTCATTCCCGTGGATAACAGAATGGGCTTATCCTTCCGGCCAATGTGATCTAGTAATGGATGATTGGTTAATTCACTGGACGCAATCTTGAAAGCTGTTACCCCCATGCTATCCAGAAAATCAGCGGTTGTGGGATCAAAGGGACTGGACAGAAAAGGAATCCCTTTAGTTTTACAATAGTCAAATAAGACTTGGTGATCATCGAAAGAGAGTTCCAGGCTTTTTAACAGGTCATACTGCTTGCTATCCGTACTTTGGGCCACTAAGGTTTCTGCCTTAAAGGTCTGGAACTTGATGGCATCGGCCCTCACCTCATAGGCCCTGTCAACAAGAGTTTTGGCCAAACTGAGATCACCGTTGTGGTTCAAACCAGCTTCTGCAATAATAAGAACATTGGAATCGTTGAGCATAAGGAATATCCATCTAGTAAAATTAGTCGCGAATGACACAAATTATTACGAATGATATAAAAAGAAATCTTAATCGCATTTGGGCTAAAGAATGTCATCATCCGATCTCTAGGTCTATTGAACTAAAGTATTTTTGTAATGTCAACTGTAGGGGCTGGGTAACCCAGCCCCTACAACTGACAATTCTAGACCTTTTGGTAATTAACCTTTTCTTCGCCATTTACGGTGGGTTTTAGTCCGATAGTAAGTACGTTCCCTGTAGAGCTTGGAGTTTGAGATCTTCCATTTTCCTTTGATCCGCAAAAGAAGATAGTAAACTTCACGATCTTTGCGTATTTCATCACGACTTTTGGAGTCAAAGTATCTAAACTCAAGGGTGCAAATGGCCACAGCCTTTTTCTCTGATTTCCCGATTTTGACCACATCCACCTTAACCTCTCTGAGACGTTGAAAATAGTATCTCATCTCTTTAGTGATCATACCATTACGTCTTTTAATATCTTTCAGCATTGAGCTAAAGATCTTCTTCTCTTTACCAGTTGTTAACTTACTGGCTTCTTTAAAGTTGCTTTTCTTACACACGTCCACAAAGCGTTCTATCAAACGAGCGATCTTCTTTTCCTCCAATTCCTTATCCATGGCAGCTGAATATAGATAACCTGTTGATACACTTATAATAATACAAAGGGACACAATGAGTTTCATAGGAATCTCCACAAACTGTTTTTATTTCAATCGGTTGATTCAAAGGGAAATGATAATTTTTTTGTGATTTTACATGAAATCAATTAGGTAAAATCAAATATTATACCTATATTATAAATTGTAAAAGAATTATAGTATTTATCACCCTAAAGTTCAAGGGATTTTCATTCATTGGAATCAAAATCTTATTCAAAAATACCGATTAGTTTGAGGGATGCTTTTAATTTCACTGATATAAGAAATAGGGTCTTGTAAACCTTAAATAGGTAGGATTATGGCAAATAAGGATTATGATAAAGATCTTGTAAAAAAAGTGGGGGATAAAGGTCTTTTTGATGACCACTATGACTCCCTTGTCCTTAGCCAAACAGAAGAAGAGCGTCTTCAGATGGAGGACGGTTTAGAGAAAAGCAGGCTGAAACACGAAGAACTCGCTAGAAGCGAACGTAGAAATCGACATAACTCCCCTCCAATGGCCAAGAAAAAGGCCAAAAAAGCATCATTGTTCATGCGATTTATTTCCTTTTTTATAGGTATGTTTTCGAGGGAGCAGACCCCCCAGTCCAGTAAGTTTCTTGCAAAAAGAGAGTTAAAGTCCATTCTCAATCAGTTCTCCCCCCTGTTCTATGACTTTAATATCAAAAAGGTACGAACTACTTTCCCTGAATACATTTATAGTTTTTACACACAGTTAAAGTCCTTAGATAATATCTTCCTGGAAGTCTTTCAGGATGAGAGTCAAATTGACTTTACCCAAAAAATATTCTTCCTTGAGTTTGTAGATCAACTCTTGGCCGATGGGGATCGCATTGCCCTTGAATCAGTCAATGAAAGCTACTTTGAGGAGATCATCTCCAGAGGGAAAAATCCAACGGATACCCTGGATACTAAACTCAAAGACCTTAAAAACCAAATCGAACAGAATAATCGTCAAGCTATTATCCATTATACATCCTACTTTGAGAAACTGATTTATCTCTCTCAGTTTAGTTTTGTCAGTTTCTTTAAGATCTTTGACCTCCAATTTAGTGATGCTATGGACTATAAGCCCAAGTTCCAACCTGTTTTTGGGGATACAGGATCCATCGGGATGATGCAGTTAAACACACAATTTCAACTCATTGACTTTCCTACAATCCCTGAAAACATTCTCATCCACTTTGATGAAATACTCACGATGCTTAAAGCCAAAAAGGAGAAAGAGAATGATTTAAACCCCCAACCTATCAGCAAAAAGAAGGTGAGTGATGAAGATTTTGTGGCCCCTCGCCTGGCAAAGATCAAGTTTTCCAGCATCAATTTGGTGGATGTGGTGGCTAGAATATTTATTCTCAACAAAAAGGAAATCCTGGACACGTTGATCAAGGTGATGACGGATAATTATGACTATGAGCCCTCCAGACCTACTAAAAAAGAAGGCATTTTGTATAATCGCTATATCAAGCTTACAATGGCCAAAAAGCGTTTTGAATTTGAGAAGTCCTATGGGAAAATCAAAGCAGAGATCATTCAAAATGAAATCTTGAAGTTCTTTAAAATCGCCACCCTCTCCGAGTTGATGGTCATAGAAAATTATACAGAGGATGTCCATAAAAAGCTGGTTAACAAAGGGATGGATGGTTTTTTATATGTTCAAATAGCGTCTGTATACAAAACGTTTCACCACAAACTCTATGAAACAACTTTAAGGAAATTCATAAACGTACTGCTTGTGGAAGGGGATTTCATCAACAAACGGGAACAAAGATTCTTTTCTGAAGCCTATTACGGTTTGGATAAATCCCTGGAGGACTTTAATGACTTAGACAACGATCTGACGGACATAGAGGGCGATGTGGGTCAAATCATACGATATGCGGATGGGGAAGTGCCTGCCGCTGGATATCAGGCTCTCATTGCCCGTAAGCTCATCGGCCTGGAATCTCAAATGGGTCAGACTCTTAAAAAGGGCCTCAAGGATTTACGGAGTTTACGGAATCAATTGGAGGCTGCCATTAAGGACTGGAGGGGAACAAAACCTCAGTCCATAGCCAATGTGAAGACTATTGCAGGTTCAGGGAATCGTACGTTTTTCACAGGCCTTATCCAAGCAAAGGAAACCGTTGAAAAGTTTTTAGACATTATGGATAGTTACCCCGTGATGCAGGGATTCTACCCAGAGAATGAATAGTATTTCTTTATATACATGTTCTGTAGGGGCGAATCCATGTGTTCGCCCCTACAGAAGGCTAAAATCCCAATACATCCGCCATATTGTAAAGCCCTGTGGACTTACCCTGCAGCCATTTTGCCGCCAGCAAAGCCCCTTTAGAGAAGGTAGCCCGGCTATGGGCAATATGACTTAATTCAACACGCTCTCCCAGTGTAGCAAAGATCACTTTGTGATCACCAATAATGTCACCAGCCCGCATGGTAAGCATTCCTATTTCGTCAATCGTGCGTTCTCCAGTTATTCCTTCACGACCATACACGGCGTCTTTCTTCAGATCGCGTCCTGAGGATTTAGCGGCTACTTCAGCCAATTTGAGTGCTGTACCACTGGGTGCGTCCTTCTTAAAACGATGATGGGCCTCGATAATTTCCAGGTCGTAATCCTTATCTTTGTTTAGAAGAGAGGCGGCCAATTCTGTGACCTTCAAGAGTACGTTCACGCCGATGCTGAAGTTGGGGGCGAACACAATGGGGAACTCTTTAGAGTAGTTCTTGATTTGGTCTTTCTCAGGGTCGCTAAGGCCTGTTGTGCCAATGATAAAAGCTTTCTTATACTGAAGGTTCTTCTCTAAGGCAGACAATGTGGATGGTGGGCTTGTGAAATCGATGAGAACATCAGCTTTTTGGAGAATAGTATTCAGATCATCCGTGATGACTACATTGATTTCTCCGCAACCAGCGAGGACCCCAGCGTCTTTACCCTGTAGAGGGTGTTGAGAATACTCTGTAGCCCCCACTATCTGGACATTCTTATCTTGATAGGCTGTGAGGATATTCGATTGGCCCATTCGCCCAGCGGCTCCTAAAATAGCAATCTTATGCACGGACGTCTCCATTAGCTATGGGCTTTGTGATGTTTATATAATTTCTTGAAATCGTAAAAACTTATAGTAGCGGGAGGGCTTGATTTATCCGACAAGAGGCGGTTATAACAATAGTTGCAGTTTTCCATAGCGATAATATACTCGGCCTTTAAAACAGCCTGCTCACGTTTTGATTGGTTCAGGGCGGAGAGAGGGGTGATGGCGTCAATATTGATCAAGTCAATGTTTTCGTAGTCTCCCACCTCTGGGTGGATGTCTCTTGGGACAGCCAGGTCAATCATTAACTTCTTCCCATGATTGAAGTAAGCCTCGTGGTCTTTTGTGATGAGATAATGGGGGGCTGTTGTACTGCTGATCACCACATCCGATGTCTTGATAGAATCATAGAGTTTGTTGATGGGGATGTAGGTGGCCTCCATTTCTTTAGCAATCAACTCACCCACTTTAGGGTTACGATTAGAAAGGAATATATTTTTAACACCCTTATGATGCAGGGACATGGTCACCGATCGGGATATATTTCCTGTTCCAATCATAAGAACGCTAATTTGGGAGAGATCATCATAACGTTTTTTAATCTTATCAAGGATAATACCACCCGTCGATACGGAGCATTTGGATATGTCTGTAACGGTTCGTATTCTTTTGCCCACATAAATGGCTTTTTGGAAGAGAACATTTAGGTGTTTAGCGGTCAGATCATTTTCCTGAGAGAGAAGGTAGGCTTTTTTGATTTGTCCGAGGACTTCATTCTCCCCTAAAATCTGGGAGTTTAAACCGGCTGATACGGCAAAGAGGTGGTGAGAGGCGCTGGAGTTCTTCCGGATATTAAGGTTTTTTGGGGCAGGCGACCCGAAGAGTTTATCGATAACGGGTTCCAGGGTTTTTTCGGTGATAAAATAATGTTCAATACGATTGCAGGTGGAGAGGCTCACGATTTCTTCGACAAGCCCTGTTTCGATGAGTTCGTGATTTCTATGGATGAGTTGTTGATCGAGAAGGGCGAATTTTTCTCTTTCTTCTACAGTATGGGTTTTTGCACTGATTCCAATGGAGTATAGGGGCATGTACACGTCCTAAATGATAACGACTCGGAAATGGTATATCTGGAAAGCTGATGTTCAGTTTGATAAAGGCCTTTACAGGTTAGACACAAGCTATTTATCTAGCTTCGGACGCATGAAATATAATAATATATACTGAATTGTCAAGAAATAATTTCTATCCTCCAATCCTATTATTCTATTCCCTCAATAGCCCTACTGATCTTCTAATTGTTGAATTTCACTTTCAGAAAGACCTGTGATACTAGAAATAATCTGTTTATCCATCCTCTTATGGATCATCTTTTTAGCGATCTCTACTTTTTCTCTTTTAATTCCCTCAGCCGTACCTTCAGCCTTACCCTCAGCCTTACCCTCCATTTTAGCATCTTCTATGTAAGTCATATGCAGTCTTTCCGCTTCCATCCGAGATTCATAAAGATGCCTCAGCTGATCGTCACTACAGAAGTGCTCATATATCTTATGAGCTCTCTCTAATATCTCATCATCTTTAATAATGATCTGCAACTTATCCTTCTTATTCATCTTGTTACCCTCATTTTTTAAAAAATATAACCATCTCTCCAAATGATTCATGCCAAGGATACTCTTTAACTTCGGCAACTCCAATATATGAATCAATAAGTGATCTGTTAGGATCATATCAATATTTCCGTTCTTACATAAGTAAAACCAGTTATGCCAGTCCTTGATTCCCTTTATTAGAGAGAAGTTCAGGATATGAATGCTAATGACAGGCTTTAGTTTAACGTATAAGTCTCCTTTTTTCATTTGGGAGCTGTATGTTTTTGCCCAGTAGTAGAGGATTCTATTCTTATAGGCATCACTTCCTTGCGACTGGATCTCGATATGAAAGACCTTGCCTTCCTTATTCACGGCTCTCACATCGAGTATGGAGAGTTTATCCGAACTGAACTCCTGGAGGTTAAAGGGATTCTCAATAGTAACAGAGTCGATCTTATTAGAACCAGAGTCCGTCAACACATCATTGATAAACGAAAGGAGAATCTCTTCATGACCCGGTGCTCCAAAGAGATATTTCACAAAGATATCCGACCAGGGTTTAATATAGGGATCCATATATTAAATCTAACATTCACAATAAAAAGGGTCAACAGGATTCTTTAATTTCCCCATTTATGAAGGATTAGACAGTCCTGATAGATCTCTCTATTCCTTGATCTATTGGGCCTTTCACAGACTCACCTCTCTTTATTCACTCTTTTTTTTGTAATACTCAGCTTGAACGGTATCTCCTAACGCCCTGTAAAGAAGGCTTATAAAGGCATAGCTATGCTTTGTCTTGGGGTGATTTTCTCCTAAATGTTTTTTGAATATCTTAGCTGCTTTAAAAACATATATTAATGCTTTCCCAAATTTCTTCTGCAAAGCATAGACTGTTCCAATAGTATAGTAACTTTGAGCGGTAATAGGATGTTCTTTTCCTAACGTCTTTTCACGTATTCTTATCGATTTATTTAAGTATTTTAAAGCTAACTTATATTTCTCTTGAATTATATAAATGTATCCCATTACAAAGTAACTATGAGAGATATCAAGATGTTTTTTTCCTAACGTATTCTGAAATATTCTTATCGATTTATTTAAGTATTTTAAGGCTATTTTATACTTCTTTTGAAGAATATAAGCACTTCCAATCAAGAAGTATATTTTAGCACTAGCTTGATGTTTCTTCCCAAAGGTCTTTTTAGCAATCTTTAAAACTCTATTATAATACTTTAAAGCCTTTTTATACTTTCCTGATTGAGAATATGCTTTTCCAATCTTGATATAGATAGGGATTATGCGACGATGTTCTTTTCCTAAGACCTTTTTAACAATGGTCAAAGCCTTAAACAAGTATTTAATTGCCTTTTCATACTTGTCTTGAAGGATATATACGTTTCCAATCAGCTCAAGGATGGGACCATTTCGAGGATGTTTCTTACCTAACTCTTTCTCAAATATCGTAAGGGCTTTAAAGTAGAACTCTAACGCTTTCTCATACTTACCTTGACGATCATAGACCAATCCGATATTAATGTAGCTGGTGGTTGTATCAAGATGTTCTTTTCCTAATACTTTCTCCTCGATCTTTAGGGCTTTAAAATAGTACTCTAAGGCTTTTTTGTTCTTACCTTGACGATAATAAACTAGCCCAATATTGTTGTAGCTGATGGCTGTACTGGGATGTTTTTTTCCTAATACTTTTTCTTCAAT
>CAJXGR010000132.1 GCA_913053665.1 uncultured Spirochaetia bacterium | reverse complement strand
CAGGGCTATTTAATGTTTCTCTAACTCGTTATTTTCTATGTAATGTGGTCAGACAAGACGCTGACCTACTTCTTTTAAATATTGGTTGAACAGCGTCTGCCTGTTCAATCCCTAATTGAGATAAACAATTATCAAGGGAATTAAATAGGCCCTGATCGCGGCTTGAAATTCGTTGACAAAGATCAGGATTCTCATTATTTTTCTTGGTCATAAGGGAATGGGGGAATTTTTAATGACTAGTGAATCCATCATCATCAAAGGGGCTAGAGAGCATAATCTCAAGAATATCAATATAGAACTGCCCAGAAATAAGTTTATCGTGATCACCGGCGTCTCAGGATCCGGGAAGTCGTCCCTGGCCTTTGATACCATCTACGCAGAGGGTCAGAGACGTTATGTAGAGTCCCTCAGTGCCTACGCCCGCCAATTCCTGGGCCAGATGGAGAAACCCGATGTGGACTACATCGGAGGGCTTTCTCCTGCCATATCCATAGAGCAAAAAACCACCCACAGGAACCCGAGAAGTACTGTGGGGACGATCACCGAGATCTATGACTACCTGAGGCTTCTATTTGCCCGCTGCGGCATACCCCATTGCCCAAAGTGTGGGGCGATTGTGGAAAACCAGTCCATTGATCAGATAGTCGACTCCATTCTTTCTCTACCCGACGGGACAAAGCTTCAAATCCTGGCTCCTGTTGTCAGAGGTCGTAAAGGAGAGTATAAAAAAGAAATCGAAAGGATTAAACAAAACGGCTTTGTGAGAATGCGTATTGATGGGGAGATTAAAAGCCTTGAAAAGCCTATCACCCTGGACAAGCAAAAGAAGCATACCCTTGAGGTCATTGTAGACCGCATTAAGCTGAAAGATAGCATTCGAGAACGCCTTGTGGACTCAGTGGAAACAACTTTAGCTTTAGCCGAAGGCCTAGTGACCATTCTTTATGAGGAAAAGGGTAAAGAAAAGGAAAAACTGTTCTCAGAGCATTTAGCCTGCATTAAATGTGATATTAGTCTTCCTGAACTTCAACCCAGGGTTTTTTCCTTCAACTCACCCCACGGAGCCTGTCCCGAATGTCATGGTATCGGTGAAAAGACTGAGTTTGACGTGGATTTAATCATTCCTGATCGGAGTCTATCCATTATAGAAGGGGCCATTGCTCCCATTCGAGACGTATTGTCCTCCAAGTGGTACCTTCTGCAGTTTGAATCTCTGGCTAAACATTATAAGTTCCGTTTGGAGACAGCTCTCGAGAAGTTAAGCCCTGAAGTCCTCAATGCCCTTCTTTATGGATCAGGAGATGAAGAAATCTCGTTTACCTATGTCAGCAAGAACGGACGATCCACCTACAAGAGCACATCGATTTATGAAGGTATTATCCCAATGCTTGAGAGGAGACATCGTGAGACAGCTAGTAACCACGCTAAGGATTACTATCAGCGGTTTATGAAGTCCGTTGTTTGTCCGGAATGTGAGGGTAGGAGGCTAAGACATGAGTCCATATCGGTGAAGATAGAGGATCAGTCAATCATTGATGTGACGCGTTACCCTGTTAAACAAGCTATTGGCTTTTTTAAGTCCATTCCTTTCGAGGGGCAGAATTTGGCTATTGCTGAAAAGATCCTAAAAGAAATACTCGATCGCCTCACGTTTCTCTATAATGTTGGGTTAGGGTATCTTTCCCTGGATCGAAAAGCTGGGACTTTATCGGGAGGAGAACTACAACGGATCCGACTGGCCACCCAGATTGGGTCACAGCTTGTGGGCGTCCTTTATGTTCTCGATGAACCAACGATTGGACTGCATCAGCGGGATAATCAAAAGCTTATAGATACTCTCACCCACCTTAGAGACCTGGGTAATACCTTAATTGTTGTGGAACACGATGATCAAACCATGCGTAGCGCCGACCATATCGTTGATCTTGGGCCTGGAGCCGGTGTTCATGGGGGGGAAATCATCGCCCAGGGGACTGTGGAAGAAATTATGAAACATCCAGAGTCTCTAACAGGGAAATATCTCACGGGAAGGCTAAGTATTGAGGTCCCATCACGTAACCGTCACGATAATGGCCATTATATAACGATTAAAGGCTGTCATAAAAATAACCTTAAAGATATAGATGTTAAAATCCCCCTGGCCCGGTTTGTTGCTGTCACCGGCGTCTCAGGATCCGGGAAAAGTACTCTCATTAATGAAACTCTTTATCCGGCATTGATGAAAAAGATCTATGGGTCTAAAGGGAAAAGCGATGGATTTAAGGCCATAGATGGCTATCAGCACATCGATAAGGTGATCAACATTGATCAATCCCCTATAGGACGTACGCCGCGTAGTAATCCCGCCACCTATACAGGGATGTTTACACCGATCAGAGAGCTTTTTGCCAGCCTTCCGGAAGCCAAGATCAAAGGCTATAAACCGGGTCGCTTCAGCTTCAATGTGAAGGGAGGGAGATGTGAGGCCTGCTCAGGAGATGGAACCATCAGGATTGAAATGCATTTCCTGCCCGATGTCTATGTGACATGCGACGTTTGCAAAAGTAAACGCTACAATCAGGAAACGCTGGAAGTCAGGTACAAAGGGAAGAACATTGCAGACGTACTGGATCTCACGATAGCCCAAGGGATTGAGTTCTTTGAGCACATACCATCGGTTTATAAAAAGCTGAAAACCCTGAATGAAGTAGGTCTTGGATACATTAAACTGGGTCAAAGTGCGACCACACTAAGTGGAGGAGAGGCTCAGAGAGTGAAGTTAGCCTCTGAGCTGTCCAAGCGAAGTAGCGGGAAGACCTTTTATCTACTGGATGAACCCACAACCGGTTTGCATATTGATGATGTCAATAAACTTATAGGAGTCCTCAATCGTTTTGTAGAAAAAGGGAATACGGTTGTTGTCATTGAACATAACCTGGATGTTATTAAAATGGCTGATTACATCATTGATCTGGGACCCGAAGGAGGGGATGAGGGGGGTGAGATTGTAGCGACCGGAACTCCTTCTGAATTAGCCTCTCACTCAAGCTCTTATACTGGGCATTATATAAAAAGTGTTCTGGAGAGAGAATCTGTATCGGCCTAAGAAATTAATCCATCAAATCAGCATTGATGGAACACTAGTTTATCACTAGCAGAAATTACATTCACAGGATTTATTGATAAAAACCTTTGTGAAAAAAAGAAAAACGGGTTATCCTTTAATTAGCAAAAAGAATTGACGATACGCTTAGAATACTCAGTTTTTTTGTGGAAGAATAGTTGCACCCATGGGCAATGATTTATAATTTAATATGGAGAAGATGAGAGATGATACAAAAAATGCTCATCACTGATGTGATTACAATACTCAAAGACCGAGAGCCTTTTCTCAAGAAGGTGAGGGATTTAAAAAGAAAACTCGGCAGCGGGAGCAGTGAGTTCAAAAAACAAATGAAAGACTGGGAAAAGGAAATGCCACAAGCAGTCTACCTGGAAGAAGATTGTAGTTTGTTGGCAGGAAGTGGGTTTAAAAGAGGCCGCCAGATCACATTGGAAGAAGCAAAACGTCTTAAAGACATCGGGTTTCAGATTTTATGGATTTCGGATCAGACAACCACTGAAGCCCAAAAGAAGAAAGATTTTGTCTATACTATGAAAAATGAAATAGACAGTTTGCTCACCAAATCGATGGTTATTCTGGATGAAATCAATGGGAAAAAACCTGGAAGCAGTATTAAGTATCTTGAAAGAAACGATTTACTTAAACAAACCATTGAAGCGATCCAACTGGATGGGGCTAAATATCTTGCCAAAAATATATTTGGAGAATCCGTAAGGATTGTTAAAAACCTAAAGGTATTGATTCTACAATACTACAAAAAAGCCCCTGATAAAGTGAACCTGTCCGATAATATCTGTTTAGGAAATGCTTATAAGCTAAAGAATAAAAAGAATAAGGATGAGGCCGTCAAAGAGAAAGAGGAAAGAAGTAATTTCATACAACGCTTTATGTCAGATATTGGTTTGGCTTTTATGACCACCCTATCCAGGATACAAAAAGAAAGGCTTAAACGGAATCCTAACGATCGTCCTGAAACGAATCGCCGTCCTGATCCAAACCTACGTCATGGATATGATGAAGAAAACTTGATTGAAGGGGCGTTAGGTGCTTTTTTTGCTGAATACGGCTATCTACACTTTGCCATCGATAACCTTATTTTACGATTTACACAACCCTATTATTCAGATGAAGGGGAGATAAATGGTAGTGGTTTAGCCAAACTGAGTGATAAGAACCAACTTGTGTTCAATAAACATTGTAATGTGAGCTATCACTTGTTTAACTCTATGAAAGAGAATGGCTTTGTGGGCCTCATTGCACGGGATATACTTCAATATCATCATCGGGGGCTAAATAACAGCGGCTATCCAAAGCGTAAGCTAGTGGATGAAAGGGTCTCTCAAACAGATGTGGATGGTAATCTCCAGGTTTTAAATGAGAAGGTCTTTGATACCAGGATTCATGAGATGGCCCGTTTAGTTGTTATCATCAGCTTTTTTATAGAGTACTCAAACCAGACACCTTTTCACATCCCCTTCCAGAGGGATGGTCTAGTTCGTCATATGCTTCTGAACTCTGTATGGCCCCCTAATAGAACCAATAATCCTGATACTGAGGGAATCTATGAGATTGCCACGCAAATTCCTCAGAATAAACGTTTTGACGGGTATTTAGTGGATCGATTTCTCAAGTCTATTAATATCTTTAAAATAGGGGAAAAAATACCTGTTTACAACTTCAATAACACCAAGAAAAAGGTCTATGATGCTGTGGTCACGGGACAGAATGAAATGCCCCATCGTCCTGTTGTCAAGATCCTTGATGGGGACAAAGAATCTGAACTTGATCTCTCAGCCAACGAGAACGCCCATCTTTATATTGGAGAGTATATTCCGTCTCTTCGCTTTCAGGACGTAATCGATGAGTTTCATTTGGATAAAGTTGAGGGTGGTGTGTTGATGGCCGATCAGGCTGTGGAAGAAGACGGTATGATGAGCAGGGGCGAGGAAGAGACAGCTAAACTCATGGATGACATATGGGATGATGATTCACAAGTTCTCGATATGCCTGTGGAAGGGGGTGAGGCTATTGATATTGATGCTCTATTAGCTGATTTACCTCCTGGAGTTGCTGAGGCTCAAGGCGTGAAAGATAATGTTGAGGCTCCAGAAGAGATTGAAACTCCAGAAGAGATTGAAGCTCCAGAAGAGATGGACATGACTCTTGAAGAGGACTTAATTGATGATGAGGATGAGACGTCTGATTCGTTAACAGAGCTTGAGGATGCTGTGGAGTCAAGCCTTGAGGAGGTCAACTTTACGAATCCTCAGGATGAATTGGATGTACCGATTGTGGAAGAAGTGGACGATCCTGTGGAAGAGGATTTTACTCCTGAACCTCAAATGGAAGAAGAAGTAACCTTTAAACCGCCAGTCGTTACGGAAACCCCTTCAGGAAGTACCATCGGGGAAAATGAGCTTATGGAACTCTTTGCGGATGACCCTTTTGATGAAGATGAAAGTAAGGATTCTCTTGATATAGAAAAAGAAAGGGAAGTCTCCCTTGACAATGAGCCAATAGATGAAGCTATTTTAGATGAATCAGAAAGTGTATCTGACTTTAGTGAGGATAAAACTCTGGATGAGGACATGGCGGAGACCTTTGATGAGATGGATTTCCCCGAACCTGATGAGACCATTACTTTAGATGAGAATGTTGAAGAAGAGATGGTGGATACGGCAGATGATCATGATCTACTAATCGATGACGATAGAGACGGGGTCCTCAGTGATGGGGCTATGGACTTTGCTGAAGAAAAGCTGGATAGAACTTCAAGTCGTCCTTCAAAGGATTCATTATATGCTATAGATCTGAAACGGGACAAAGAAATGCTACCCTATGGCTTAGGTCAACTTGTCTCAGCCACATCCAGTGAGAAAAAGTTTAGAATAACCTATCTATCCCAGTGTGTGGAAGAAGCACCCAATCATTACACTTATCAATATTCCCTTTTAAGCACAAAGGATCAGCATGTGATCACGGTTTATGATCCTGATAAAATCTCTCAACTTCCCTTTGGGGCGTTAAAGTTTTTTGTATCAAGTCAGATTGATACAGGTCAATTGGAAAGAAAGATGTCCAAACCTCATCCTAAAGGCTCTTACCATCTATTGTACTATATTGAGGACTTGGACCCTCGAAAAGATCACGCGACACAAAGTAGCACCAGAAGAGGTATCCCAAAATATATCGTTCAGATTATGGATGAAGGGGCTAATGGCCCGATTGTTCAGTTTGTACGCTACATACGTATACAGGACGACCACGCGGAATATGTGAAAGACAAGAATTGTGGGAATAACTTTAACTTGAGTGACATGCCCTTTTTTAGAATCGATCGGGAGCTGTCAGCCAATGAAGTGATCCGATACTTCAATTTGCATGTGGCTTAAGATATAATAGGTCTTTCACTTACGCTTTAATCGAACATACTTCAACATGCCTTTGTCTATTTTCATCCGGACATAAGCTTTATAAATCAGGGATTCTACCACCTGCTGGTCTTTCGAGTAAGAGCTCAGAACAGCGATTTCCTCAATATAACTATCCACAGGGAGAAGTCCTCTGATATGGACAATACGAGTACTGCTAGCCCTCACTCCTAGAGCTTTTTCCTTTAAATCTTCTTTATAGGTTTGTCCAATCTTTAGATAGAAATATCGGGCCGCGATGACTTGGGCGTTAGCCCGAGCCATGGATAGAGCAATTCTACGTGATCTGGACATAGCCTGTCCTTTAAAATACAAGTGACCCGATCTATCTTTTATCACTCCGGCTTGGACCCACCGAGGTTTGCTTTTATTGGTCGCCAATATGATATACTTATTTTTAGCGTAATTCCCGTTGGATATGAGAATTGCGATGACAAGAAATAAGGTGGTCTTGAACAATTTCATGATCTATTAGCTCCTGAGCCATCAGTTTGGCTTTATTAATAGTTGTTGGAAGTCTTTGTCAGGCATACCCAAGAGGATATACCCTCTAATCAGAGGTTCCTGGAAATCAGGATTCCCTCCCTCAGCGTCTTTCACGACTCCAATATGCTCGGTATAAGTATGGATGGGTATGAAAGAAGTCATATTGAACTTGCCGCTTTTTATGACAAACTGTTCCATTAAGATATTATCCATTCCTTTTTCATCTTCCAGCCATGCATCAGCCGATTTCGAGCTTACAAAAAAGCCCAGGGACTCAACAATCTTACTGAGGGCATCACGTTTGGCCAGTTCCAAAGCTGTTCTAAATGTTTTGGCATCCCCCTGGCCCACAAAGCAGATATAAGACTCATCATGGACTTTCATGTTGATACTTTCCTCATTGATCCAGGATGGAGCCTTTTGCTTGGGTGACAAAAGAATCCTTTGGCCCGGAGCATAGGAGATTTGTCTGTCACTAAGAACATCCAGGTCTTGATCATCTGTAAAGTCGTAGTCAAAGTGGCTAAACACCATCATTTTACTTGAAGACCCTTTGATAAGCTTTTTATAGCGTCTTTTTAAGGATATTATCGTGTTAGAGGGTATTCTCATCCAGGTGTAAGCGATATATTCTATCTGATCCCCAAGTTCGGGCTGCTGCTCATCATTGATATAGTCCACACGATAAACTGGGTTGGTCCATTGATCGATCCGTTCAACTTTATTACTAAGGGCTTTAACAATTTGTGATGGGGGCATATAGAGAGTGAGAGCCATTTTTCTTACCTGCTCAAGATCGTCAGAATCGCCCTCAAAGAACTCGTAGCTTATGGATTGGGCATATAAATAGATCATTTCACTCAATTGCCTGATAGCATCATTATGAGCCTCTTTGATGGCTTTTTCTTGTGTGTCCCCTTCTCCAAAACCTTTCATATTCATTGCTCCTTTAGATACAAAATGAATCAATCTTTCATATAGAAATAGGTCACGCCATCTGATTTCATGATTTTGCTCTCATAAGGATACCAGGAAGGAGTCTGAGACTTGGAGGAATAAATCTGATAGGATGGGATTCTTTGTCCCACAGCATAATGAGGACCTTGACCTAAAGAAAAGGCCAGTCCGGCGAGTAGAAAGAAGAAAGCAGAATACTGAATTATTTTCATAAAGACCATGTCCCTTAATACTTGAGAGTTAAAAGAAAATTAAAAGAAACTCTGTTTGACTAGCCGTCAATCTATAAACTTAGAAGAAGTAGAACTTCATTAATATTATAACA
>CAJXGR010000131.1 GCA_913053665.1 uncultured Spirochaetia bacterium | reverse complement strand
TGGGAGAATTTGATAAAGCTTTGGAATATATAAGCACGTTCCCTAAAGTACTGAACGAAAATGAGAAGACTCTTTTAGAGTATATTGATTATCAGAAAGAATTATTGAAGAAAAAAGATAGTGCTCCAAAGCGAATGAAAGAAATGAAAAAAAAGAAGTCTCAAAAAAGATAAGATAAAATCCGGCGTTGTAGAATTACGATTTTACATTTTACCTCAATGAGCCTCATCCCAGTTCTGACCATGGGAAATAGTCACTTTTAAAGGGACTGAAAGCTTAGCGGCAGTTTCCATCTTTTCAACTATCAGCTGCTTCATGATCTCTAGTTCATCTTTATGAACCTCAAAAACAAGTTCATCATGAACCTGAATAGTCATGATGCTTTTTAGCTTTCTTTTATTCGTTTCCCTTTCAATGTTGATCATAGCGATTTTAATGAGATCAGCACTGGTTCCCTGAATGGGTGTGTTAACGGCTAAACGCTCTCCCATACTTTGATCTCGCTTGTTACCACTCTGGATTTCCGGGAGATACCTGATTCTATGAAACAGGGTCTCTACATAACCCTTTTCATGGGCCAGGCTCTTCTGCTGATCAATGTAACGGGTGACCCCAGCATACTCTTTAAAGTAATTGTCAATAAACTCCTTCGCCTTCTTTGTGGATACTTTTAAGTCCTTCCCAAGAGCTATTGCACCAATCCCATAAATCACCGAAAAGTTTATAGTCTTTGCAATCCGTCTCTCATCCTGTGAAATCTCAGATATCTCTTTATGAAAGATTAAAGTGGCTGTTTGGGTATGTATATCAAGATTTTCCTTATAAGCCTTTATGAGTTTAGGATCCTGAGATACATGGGCTAAAATCCTAAGCTCAATCTGGGAATAGTCAGCACTCATGATAAAGAAGTCCGGCCTGGCAATGAATCCTTTGCGTATGGCACGCCCGACCTCATCTTTGATGGGTATGTTCTGCAAATTAGGCTTGTTGGAAGATAATCGACCTGTTTGAGCCACTGTTTGATTGAAGGACGTGTGAATCCGTTTAGTGACCGGATTTATGAGCTTGGGAATTGAGTCGAGATAGGCAGATTTAAGCTTTGTCAGCCTGCGATATTCAAGAAGATGGAGGGGGACTTGGTGTTCCTCAGCGAGTTTTTCTAAAACAAAGACATCTGTTGAATAGCCTGTTTTCGTCTTCTTTATAGGGGTTAGTCCTAGCTTGGTAAAGAGAATCTCCGAAAGCTGCTGGGTTGAGTTGATATTGAATTCTCTCCCCGAAAGCTCCCAAATCTCCTTCTTGAGGTAATCCAGGCGATCTTTGATCTCGACGGACATGGTCTTGAAGTGATCCGGTGCGATTTGAACACCCCTTAATTCCATCTCACCTAAAACCCGTACAAGAGGCAATTCTACATCATAATACAAATCTTTGAAGGCTGACTGGTCGATTTGAGGTTTGAAGATATTGTAAAGACGAAGAGTAATGTCTGTATCTTCCGATGCATAATGAATTACAGTGGATAAAGGAAGGTCAAGGAGTGTTTGATCCTTGGCAACGATGTCTTTGTAATGAACCGTTTGGTAGTCCAAAAGCTTTTCAGCCAAATAATCCATGCCATGACTCTTTCGTCCAGGATTCAGAAGATAGGAGGCAATCATTGTGTCAAAAACAATAGACCGGATCTCAATATCCCAGGTTCTCTTTAAAATCATATAGTCGTACTTGATGTTCTGGCCAATCTTATCAATACCTGGATCTTCACATATTCCTTTCAACTCATTGATGACATAGGCTTTATCCAGATCATAATCTTTCAGATCATTGGACCAACTATTCCCACCTATTTCTTCACCAAATAGATTGCTGTCCTCTTCCTCCATTGGAACTGGCAGGAAATAACCCTTTTGTTCCTCTATAGAAAAGGCAATGCCAATGATTTCGGCGATCATGGGGTTTTCTGATGTGGTCTCCAAATCGATGGATACAAACCTGGCTTTCTGGATCTCTATCATGAGCTTTCCCAGGTCTTCTTTTGTAAAAATACCTTTATATTCCCCTTTAAGAGGAGCTATAGGGGTTTGAGTCTGTTCATCAGTCTCTTGGGACAAGCTAGAAGCACTTAGTCCATTGGAAAATATCTCGTCTTTAAGGATAACATTCAGTTCATAGGTCTTGAGTATCTGGATGGCCTCTTCCTGAGCAATATTTGTGTTGGAAAAGTCCTCAATATCATATTCAATGGGAACATTCCGATTAATTGTAACAAGCTCTTTACTGAGAAGAGCATTGGATTGATCCTTCAGGAGTTTTTCTTTTAACTTCTCTTTTGTGATCTGGTCCAGGTTATTGTAAACATCCTCTACACTGGCAAATTGACTTAGTAATTCATTAGCAGCTTTGGGTCCCACACCTTTCACGCCGGGAATATTATCCGAACTATCTCCCATCAAGGCAAAAAGGTCTATGATTTTCTCTGGATAAACCCCCCATTTCTCATGGACTTTGTCACGATCATACTCTATCACGTCGCTAACCCCTTTGGAGCTTGTGATCACTTTGACATTCCCTTCCACAAGTTGTAGAATGTCCTTATCTCCTGTTACAACAATAACATCCAGATCACTATTTTCTTTATACTTCTCACAAAGAGTGCCAATAATATCATCCGCCTCATATCCGTCCATCTCCAATGAGGCCAACTGAAACTTATTGATAAGATCCTTGATGATAGGTATTTGCATCTTTAAATCATCAGGTGCTTCAGTACGATTCGCTTTGTACTCTTTATAAATACTGTGTCGAAAAGTCTTTGCGGGACTATCCAGGGCTACCACAAAATAATCGGGTTGGTAATCCTTTATGAGTTTGATCAGCATTCGGACAAAACCGAAAATAGCAGAAGTTGGCTCTCCCTTAGAGGTTTTTAAAGGATTCCTTATAAAGGCATAAAAAGCCCGGAAAATAAGGGCAAAGCCATCTAATATGAGGATTTTTTTTCGGGGCTCCATAAACCTCTCCAGATTTTATACGGCTTTAGTTAGAAAGAGTCATAATCTATAGACCTGTTCAACTCATTTAAGGAAGAAGATGTTGGTTTTTAGAGCTATTTTTAATGGGTGTTAGAGAGTTTGATCTAAGCAATTTGCTGATTTCCTGAGAGTAAAAAAATTGAATCACAGGGTCTAACTTTTTACTATTCAGTTTAAGCTTTTCGATTTTTCCCTTGATATTTAAAGCCTTTTCATTCAAATCTTTTACATGGCTTGCGAGTTCCTCTTCAATGCTTTCAAGATCCTTTCTTTTATTATCAAGGCTGAGCCGCATTTTATTCTGTTTACCCCTATCTATATCTTGTCTTACACTTAGACCATCCAGGTCTTTTTTAACTTTATCCAGCATTAAGCGAACATCGAGAAGATCTTTGCTGTCTTCTTTAATTTCTTCTTCGTAAGTATTGAGTTCATTTTGTTTGATTTTCATAGCCTCTGCATTTTTATCGGGCACGATCAAGTATATTTCAGGAACCAGGTGGAAATACTTAAATGCTTGGCCACCCTTAGCGTTAAAGTCATCATAGACTAGAAGCCTTTTTACATTTAGACCCACTGTTAACTTTTTTCTTTCCTCCGGAGATATAAAAACTGACTTATCTAATTTAGATTCAATTTTATTCAAATCGTCTGCTGTATAGATGCTATCGAAATAATTTTTGGATATATAACCAATGGCATATTTATTATTGCTAACATAATCAACGATATCCTGGTCATCAATAAAATCACGTAGATCTCGCGAGAATCCTCTTGCCTGAAGAACTTCTTTATATACCCAGAAATGATTTCCTGAGCTTGTACGTCGTCCTGCCAAGTCAATTCTCTCATGTTCATTAAACTCTTGTGTTGAGTCTCCTTGTCTATCCTTTGTTTTACTTTGAGCCTTCAGCCGAACAAGTTCCCTGGATTTTATATTTTCTTCTTGTTCTAGTCTCCAATTCGGGATACGACCAGAAAAAATACCCTTCAGTTGGGTTAATCGTAATGAGAGAATAGGGTTCTTTTGATTGACAATAAAATAGATTTCAGAATGAGCCAGAGCATAACGGATGGCTGTCACATGATTTTGTCTTAACAGGTCCTTATGATCGTCGGTGAATGTACGATTAACAATGGCTATATCCGCTGTCTGGTCAATGATAGCCGCCATAGCACGACTACTCCCTCCTCCAACAAAGTGCAGAGTGTATTCAGGATTTGATTTTAACTTATAATAATAATGCTTGATGCGTTCTTTTTCCGGGTGGGGAATATTTTGCTCAACTTTTATGAGTCCTGACGCCTGTTTTATAATCTGAATAATACTTTCAGAGCCTTTAATCACAATAGTACGATTTTCTATTTCCTGTTGGCAGGCAAACATGTTGAGTATGAATAAGATAATAAAATAATTTTGTATTCTCATAGGTTTAGCAAGAAGAACTTTACAGGACGTATTTCATAGGGTTTTAATTCTGTTGATAATATTAATCGATCATTTATTCTGTTGAGTTATGGATTTCAATTTCCTCTGTCGATCTTCACTCATCTGTTTAAGCGTGTCCATCAGATTCTCATAAACCTGGGATTTATAATCATGGATCTTCTGTAAGATTTTATCATCTTTGATGGAAACGTGAATCAATTGGTCTTTGAAATCTTCAGGATTAGTTCGGATAGAATCCACCTTATTTAAGTTCTCATAGGTTTTTAAATCAAGTGTGAGTTGAATACGTATTTTACCTCGCCTCCAACTGATCACTTTATATTTCGAGTCTTGAGTCTTTCCTTTCGATTGGCGAATGCGTTTGTAACGGCCATTAAATCCACTGATGATCCTGTTCAATTGATCCATATTAACTTTCTTTTGATAATCCATTTGATACAAAACAGATCGATAGAATTGAAAGGAAAAATGATAGAGATGAGAACCCAATTGCTGCAAATTCCTTAAATGATGGATGTTCAATGTCCTAAGTCTATGGTATTGCAATAAAAAATGAGGCTTATCAAAATAGGCCATATACTCTGGGTGGTCAATTTTTAGTCCCTCAAAGGAAAAATAATACACGTTTTTTTTAATCTTGACTTTAAGGGCATTTGATGTATAAAAAAAAGGCAGAAATCGTTGTGTTAATATCAAATATGGATTAAAAGAATGCTTTTGGGATATTAATTGTTTGAGTGGGTTATCAATTTTATAGCCCTTGATCTTTTTTAATGTTTCACTGAGTGAGTCTTCAATATAAAAGTTTTGATACCCAATGAGTCCCTGTGTTTGACTTTGAGACTGGGTTGGATACTGAATGAAAAGAATAATCATGACTAAGCCAAGTAATTTGTTCATTGAACCCCCCTTATTTTTTAAGATAAAAAATCACTTCATTGAGTCGAATGGCATTTGTAAGACCTGGATAAATGTCCTTGATTTCCAATTTCAAGCCATTACAATAAATGGTTTTATAAAAGTAAACGATCTGCAATCCCGGCCTGTCCATCAAAGTGATTTCAAAGTGCTTATTGGTATAACGGCTTCGACTTCGTCCAAAACCCCCAACATACTTATCAGTAAAATGAACTATTATCTTTTTAACTCGGTGAAAGGATGGTGCATCTTTAAGATTATTTTGCATTTGATTCGAGTTAACAAATCCCAAAGCTCTAATACTTAGTTTCCGGTCTAACTTTTTGCCCCTTAAAGGATAAAAAAAAACTCAAAATAATCTTTCGATAGATAATCAAGGCCTCTATGACTCCAACTTGTGTTAGTATCCCCGTCAATAAGAAAAGACAGGTTCGAGTCCTTTAAGTTACTCGTGTAAGCCTCTATTTTATATTCTTCTCGCAATGAGATAAAATCAGGATCTTTTAGAAACTCTTTTTGTTCCACAGGATGTAATAAAGAAAAGTAAGACAGGTTTTTTTCACCCTTCTGCTGAAAAAGACGATATTCTCTTTGACCCTCAGCATGATCCATCACCAAAGTAATTTCCTTTTCCTTCAATAGGGGTTTCCTGAAAATTAATCTTTGATTCAAACTATATTTTCCCTGGATGATTGGGTTTGAACCTAACTTAATGATTTCATAGGTCGAATCTTCAGATGAATCAGCCTGACGGGCTTGAAATATCAAGCGGCCTTGTTCCGAAACAGCTAACTGGTCGTCTATAAAATCAAACTTCAAGTTATCTCCTTCCAGATACCAAGCTCCAGAAGGTGTGTATCCTGTGCAATGACCTAAAAGAAAGATAAAAAATAATAACGTTAGTAAAGATTTACTCATAATAATTGCTACTATATAATTTGATCAAAGTTTTATGGGTTCAGGGTTAGAAATAATGAATTCTTAAAGAAAAGTCAAATGAGAAAATCGTGAAATTGAGAAAATCGTTCTTTACATGTAGAAAAAAACTTATTATACAAAAGACTTGAACCGACTAGATCCTAGGATTACAATCCAAAATAGATGGTATCCATGAATAAGATGAATCGAAAGATATTATTATTGCTTATTATTGCTCTTTGTATCTATAAAGCTCCCTGGATTCAGGGAGAAGAAGATACCCTCAAATATGAAACCCTTATTGATTTTACAAAATATGAGGCCAGAAATCAGGATCCAGGAGTGTACAGCCCTGTAGAAGGAGCTGAAACCTTTAGAGAGAAATATTATACATCGCCACGATCTCAGCTCAAACAAGAAGAGCAAATATTTCATTCTCAAGGATTTATTCCCTGGTTCCGAGTGACTCCACAAGATATGGCATTAGACCGCTGGGTCATTGAATTCACCTTTCCTAAAACCCAGCATCCCCCTCCCCCCAAACTCACACAAAGAAATGCTATCCCCCCCTTCTATAAGGAATTATATAAAAATAGCAATGATCCGGTTAATAAACAGGGAAAGATGCTGGGAGCAAGGATCTATTTCCCCAGTATTGCAGATGAAATGTCAGCCCATATCTATCCCCCCTTTGAAATTTATCCCTACGATCAGAAAGGGAAATTCTGCAATATCAATAACGGTGTCCTGAAAAACACCGGGGATATTAAAAAGATTTCCATGACTGTTGGTATCAAGTTTGGAAATATCGATAGTATAAGCCTTGCATTAGTGTTGAAAGATTACTTAGGCGGGAAAAGAGAATATCCTATGGGTTTCTTATATTCCGCAAATGAAGGCAACACACGCTATTATAAAGAATATAACGGCCAAGCCTTCAGCGAAGACCAAATGATAGACAAAAAAACTCTTAAAGCAATGCCTCTATACTACAAAGTCTATTATGTCAATAAAAAAGCTGTGCTCTGGGTTATGGTAAAGGATCAACGAGAAATATATCATGAGGTCCTCTTTGAGTGGACGAATTCTGACTATCTTCCTCCCTATAAACGACCCGTCCATCGTCAGCATCTCTATCCAAATGAACTGCCCTACATACTATTCGATAGTTTGATTATCAGAAAACAAGATGAAAACTCGGCACGCAAGTTTCATCTCTTTATTAAAAACATCAAAGTTCAATATAACTTAGCCAAACCTAATGAGGACTACGATATTGATGATGATGAAAATTGGAAAATCCTGAGTGAGTGGAGAAAAGCTAGAAGAAAAGAACTTGAAGCCATTAATTCATCAAGGATATATCAAATGTTCAAAAATGGACGAGCCAAAGGATTTACAAACTATCAAGACTTTAAAACTAAATATTTCCATCGCTTTCCACCTAAAAAATAACTCTCCAAAAGGGAAAACAAAGAGAAGATTGGTCGTAGAGGTCGCAGAGGTCTCTGAGAGGAAGAAGAAAAGAAATCAATTAAGATTGTGTGGGCTTTAGAGGAAAAAATAAAGATAGAATTCGTATAGGTTTTGTTAGAAACTGTTGAATTATCAACATGTTGTAGGGGCAACTTTGTGATAGATAGAGATAATATTATAAAAAGGATTAGAGAAGCGATAAAAATTGGTGGCAGTAACTTTTTTGATAAATTTAAAAAGACAATTCATGATCCCTTTGGTAGGATACCCGATTATCATGATCCAAACAGTTATGAAGAAGGTTATAAACCATTTGATTTGCGGCACTTGGTCCCAGATTGATAGAGGAGATTAATATTTGATGAAAAGAAAATTTGTTGTTTTGCTTAACATTTTTATAGTTAGCATTCTATTTTCAGTCTACACCTATGGAGAATCTACAGAAAAATACTTAGATAAAGGACTTAAGGAAGCAAAAAAAGGCAATCATTTAAAGGCCATAAAATTGTATAC
>CAJXGR010000130.1 GCA_913053665.1 uncultured Spirochaetia bacterium | reverse complement strand
TGACTTTCTCGGTTCTTAAGCCCATTAATACCTGGGATTTTTGGACTAGCTTGAATTCTTTAAGCTTAAGTCTCGTTTTAGGTTTCGCTATCTTTGTTTTAGACTGACCTGAAGCATCTGTTTTATTCATAGTCATACCCTTATGCTTGCCATGGTTCATGTCTGTAGCATTAGTCAACTCCAGGTCATCATCTTCTGAGCCTGTGATGTCATCCCAATGGACTGTAACTTGCCATGCTAATACCCCAATCAGCAGAACGGATCCCATGATCATAATCATTTTATTCAGAGTGATTTTCATAATTATCCTCCTCGTAATTTATTTATCGCTCCCTTCAGAGCTACTTTTTTTGGATACTTTTTGACTCATGGAAGTCCTCGATTGAAAGATCACCCTTCCAATCGCTATTTCCAAATCAAAAATGGCTTTATAGTAGTCCAGAACGGCTGACCAATAAGCCAGAATCGTCTCCTGATAGACCTTCTCTTGCTGGAGCAATTGGTTAAACTCAGTCCCACCAAGAGTATAAAACTCACGAATGAGTCGTCTATTTGTTTTAGTATCCCGGAGAATGGACTTTTTATAGCGTCTTATCTTTCTCAGGGCGATTTTCATCCTTCTAAGGGCAATTCGAATCTCCTGGCGGACATCCAGGAGAAGACCATGAATCTCTGACTCAATCGCTTTTTTCTCTTCCTCCCGAGCGTCTATATTCCCTGAATTGCTGTTTAACAACGGGATAGGGAAGGAGATACCCACATCATAAATCTTGTCGTTAATGTCTCGCCGGTGACGTACAAAGATGCTCACACGGGGGAAGACCTTACTCTCTTCCAGATCAATTTGCCCATCTTTGATCTGGAGTGAACGGTAACGGACCAATAGTTCCAGTCGGCTTTTCCGGGCGATTTGGTTTAACTCTTCATCACTGAATGAAATAAACTTATGTTTAATAGTCCCCTTCAGATCGATTTCTCGATCCCCCTGATAATAGATAACGGCTTTCAATTCCTCTAAGTTGTTATCCAGGTCTTCTTTAACATTATCATAATCATTCATAAAGCTGTTATAAAGGATGATGACTAAAAGGGCCTTTGGATCAGAGATTTGTCGTTCATCCCTTTTGGCCTTTGTGACCCCCAGGATTTGATCAAAAAAGCGTTTCACCTCCTTCATAGCCCTCCACTTTCTTCTCAAGATTAACTCTTTGTAATACAGAAATTTAACCCTGGAAAGTATCCGCATTCTTAAGGCAAAAAGCTGGTCTTCACTCTGTTTTCTTTTGTATTTACCAATTTTTCGCCGAGCACTTTGCTGGCCACCCACTTCAAAGGGTTGATTCACTAAAAGTTCATATCGTAGGCCACCAGATGCAGGGGCCGGTTTTTCGTGACGCCCTATAAACCCTTTAAAGGATGGGTTTAGCTGAAATGTTTTATCTGACTGCTCTTCAGCATACTCGGATCCTTTAACCCTTTCCTCTGCACTCTTAAGAGCAGGACTGTTCTTCAGAGTGTAGTTGAGTAGGTCTTGTAGAGTAACAAGTTTGGCACCTTTGACAGAGTCTTTTTTCTTTGACTTTCTGGGAGATTTTTCAGGCAACTGAGTTCCTTGCTTTTCTTTATTAGACAATCTTTTATTAGACTTTTTATTAGATCTTTTAGCGTCTTGCTTTTTTGAGTCAAGATAAATTGGCTTTCTGTGATCCTCTTCCCGCCTCACCGATGAGCTGCAGTACGTTAATCCCAATATAAGACTGAGGCACAATATTAATAGAATGACCTGCCGTTTTCCCATATAACTTTACTCCTTTAATAAGAATCTCTTACAGCCTATTTGATAAGAGTAAGAGATTCTTTAGTCCATTTATTTCCTGGCTGAAATAGAAAAGGCCATGGTCTTTCCATCACCGTATTCAATGTTCACTGTCCAATTCCCACTCATTTGCAGCTTGCCTTCTCCCTTATAAACCCCCAGTTTTTTAGTGGGAGAAATTGTAATATCATTTGTCATAGGCGGCATATTAGGGGGCATGGCGACCATATGAAAATTGAACTTAACGTTTTTACCTGCGTCAAAAGGTTTTCCATCCTTCTTGAACTTTAATATAAAGCTGTTGTTGCCTTTTTTAAAGTGTCCTTTAGATCCGTAAGCCGTAACGGTGACTCCATCTTCCGTATAACTTTCAATCACTTTCTTTTTGGATGAGCCACAAGCGCTGACCAGGGATAGGGAGAAAATCATCCCAAAAACCAAGATCAAAGATCGATTCATATTTACTTTCATTTTAAGTCTCCTGATAATGATAATTTGTATATTTATTTTCATGGATCTGTTCTGTAATTGGAACTTCATATTGAAGGTCCTTTTGGAAGAAAATCCATGGAATATTGACCCTATAAGTTCAATTTGATACGGGTCGTTTTGCTATTGGATAACTCAGTCATATGCCTGTTATAAGTTCATTTAGATATAACATAAGTCATTGACGTACCCAACAGGTTTGGTTAATGAGCCAAGGGTGTTTTGTGAAGTTGAATGGAGAGTTTAACAGATGAATTTACTCTGTAGGATATAAAGAGAATTGTTTGTCTCTGGAGATTGATTTAAAAGGACAATCTGGTAAAAAGCTGGAAGTTGATGAACTGTAACATCACTTTTTGAGAATGAAGGGAATAACAATGATTGAATACTTTGCTTTTGAAGAGTGGCCATTTGTGTATCGATTAATGGACAAAAGCAATCAACAGAAAGGTGTGAGCATGTATTTTTATGGCCTTGATCTTCTTTATGATGACAGGTCTTATGGGTGTCTACCTTGCATGGATCAGTCCCGCAGTGTTGGGTGGAACAGTAATTGCGGATATTGCAATGGGCAAAGGACTGGCTAAAGACCGGTAGATTGAACAAAAAAACAAGTATATAGATCATTGTCTTTGAAATCATCATAGTTTACCTAACACATCAACGTGACAATCTATCAAAATAAATTATATTTGGTATTGCTATTTAGGTTTTTATTGAAATGTCATTGCGAACAAAGTGAAGCAATCTCATAACTATCTGCTTACAAGAGAGATCACTTCGTCACTATCGTTCCTCGTGATGACAAATTTGTGTAATACTATACATTTTTAGCAATACCTTATATTTAAACCTGAATGTTAATATGTCAACTATTATAATATTAAAAAAGATGCAAATGTTCAAGAACTTATTTTTTAAAGGATCATGATATGCAAAGAATCCTGATATTTGGAAACTCAGGGTCAGGAAAGACTAGTCTATCTCGTAGATTGAGGGCTGAAAACAGTTTAACTAACTTAGACCTGGACACCATTGCCTGGGATAAGCCAGGTGTGAGAAAGGATGTTGATGAAAGCCTCCAATTATTGCAGGACTTTATTGACAAAAGCCCAAATTGGATTATAGAAGGCTGTTATGGAAGTTTAATTCAATACGCGACAAAGTACTGTACTGAGTTAATTTTCCTCAATCCAGGGATTGAGAAGTGTTTAGAGAATAATCTCAAAAGACCTTTTGAGCCTCATAAGTTTAGTTCCCTTGAAGAACAGAACGAAAAACTCAAGTTCCTTCAAGAATGGGTACAGAACTATGAAAATCGTGATGATGAATACTCCCTTAAAGGACACAGAGAAATATTTGAGTCATTTCAAGGGTCTAAGAAAGAAATCCATTCATGATACTAATAAATCATTATAAGAAGTTTATACTCGACTCCTGACGGCTCAAGAATCGGTCAAAGTACTTTTGCCAGGCACTCATCCCCCGATTTTCCTCACCGCCAATCAGCCTCATACCTATGGTATAGCTTCCATCCATCTGTTGGATGATATTTACAATTTTGGCATAAAGAGTAAAGCGATAGGTCGCAAGGGGTCGGACTGTCAGGACCAATTCACTCCGATTTAAGTGGAAGGTGTCAATGATGGTCTGATCCTGAACACTTATTTGAATCCCCTTTTTTGAGATGTTCGTTACAGGGATCGGATCTTTTATGATTTTAATATTCGCATCCCGGATGATACTGTTCAGTTCTTTACTAAACTCATCCAGACGCGATATAACAGCCTCCGGGATGACCTTTGATTTAGAAGCCATTTTAAAATAACCGACTGAGGCTTTTTCGTCCTTCAGATTGGTATAAACAACTGGATAAACAAGAAACGATTTGATATTCTCTTTTTTAAGCTGTTCTATTTCCTGTTGGAGCTTGGGGCCAAGAAACATTCTGTAGTCCACAAGTTCCGGGTTCAATGGAGAGAAGGTAGCTTCATCCAGAACGTCCTCAATATATAATGGCTTTTGCTGTTTCAAAGCTACACGAGTGTCTTTTTTAAACACCCCGGTGTCTAACACAGAGGCGGTGCATTCTGGGAATTCCTCCATGAGTTTAGGGACTACCGTGTCAAAGGCTATCTGAACGCAGATCGGTACTTTTTCTATATTTGGATTAATAGCGTACTTACTCAGTCTAAAGTTTTCGGCAATGAAATCTTCATCTAATACACTCACGCGAGGGTCTTCACGAAAGCTTTTCGCGATCTTCGCACTCATCAATTCAAACTCCCCTCCAATTTCATCACAGTGAGACTTTCTCAGGGTGATTTCTATATAGCGTTTGGTGACAGTAAAAATAGTGATCTCGTCACTTAGTAAACCGTTGGGCAAAGGGCTTGAGAATCTCAGTCGGGCTATTGGATTGGGGTACAAAACTTCTATTTCGGCCGTTATTTTCTGGTCTAGTCCTTTAATATAGACCTTCTTTTTATCCAGATATTGCTCCACCAAATAGGCCACCTGCTTTTCTTCTGTAACTTCTGTAAAGTTCCTGTCATACAGGTTTAGTCCGTTATACTTCATCTAAACACCTCATGATCTAGCCGTAATTCATTTTGTCGACTTATAATGTATTTAAGAATAGCACGAATCTATAGAAATTCCAATACTTTATTGATATTTTATAGCAATAGACGGGGAAACTCAAAGACACGTGATTCAGTAATCGTTACACAACAGCCACTTGCCGAGTTGGCATGACAATATTTATTTCTTCACCACAATGATTGCAATCATTTCCATCAAGTCCAAGGATTTGAGTGTGATGCCAGTCTCTTTTGATTAATAGATGACGGCACCTGGGGCAATAGGTGTTAGAGGCTCCTTCTATATGAGCATTACCCACAAAGACATAATCCAGCTTATCCTTAGCTTTTTCATAAGCTCGTTTTAGTGTGTCTATAGGGGTTTTAGGTATATCCAGTTTATAGTCGGGATGATAAGCAGAAAGGTGTAATGGGATGCTGGGGTCCAGATCAGCGATCCAGTTGATTAACAGATCTAAATCCCCATCTGAGTCGTTTAAGCCAGGGATGATTAAGTTGGTGATCTCTAAAAACGTTGTATCCATCTCTTTAATCAGACGGATTGTCTCCAAAACTGGCTTTAACAGGCTTTTACATACTTTCTTGTAATACCGGCTATTCATACCCTTCAGATCAATATTGATAGCATCTATGTATGGAAGCAACTTGCGTAAAGGTTTCTCACTAAGGGTTCCATTGGATACGATAATATTCTTAAGTCCTGCTTCATGCATCACCCTGGAAGTATCCAATACGAACTCATACCACATAAGAGGTTCACTGTATGTATAAGCCACTCCGATGGAACGGTTTTTAATGGCATGATCTACAATTTGTTCAGGAGTGATTTCATGAGTATTCGCTTCGACTTGTGAGATGGACCAGTTCTGACAAAAGCTACATCCCATATTACAGCTGTTTGCCGCAATGGATAGAATCTGTGAGGTTGGATAGAAGTGAAACAGGGGCTTTTTTTCTATTGGGTCCATGGCCAGAGAGGTGGTTTTACCGTAGTTTGTGGCATAAAACTCTCCCTCAATATTCTCCCTACCCATACAGCGGGCCACACTTCCTTCCTTCACACGACACTCAAAGGGACAGAGATAACACTTGATCTTCTGATCCCCGATCTGCTCATAGTACATAGCTTTTTTAAGGGTTTTTCGGTTTATAGACACCATATTAAACCTCTCTGATAAAAATAGTGATAGATTCGTCCTGAGTAAAGTCTTTTGCCTTTGTTTTCTGGAGATTCCTCTCTAATGCTTGACAAATATAAAGATATTATTCATCTTTATCTGATAGTATGATTTATAGTTCCTTAAATAATAGACGATCACTTTGGGGGAAAGTATGATTGGTGAATTCGCGGGTCTTTTAAAGGATCTTTTGGCTGCCATCGTGGATGGAGTGGGATCTTCCGTATCGGGTTGGGATCAAAAAAGCTATGAGAGTGTTGTGAACTGCCTTTTACTGAAGGATGAAATCGCGGTTAAAGAAGCAGTGGATCATCTCATCCTGGAAGGCAAAGCTCTGGCTATCCCACCCATCTATCTGGCCTCTCAAAGACATACTAGTCTCACTGTTCGCCGATATTGCCAGCAATCCCTGGGGCGATTAGACTCTTCTGATCGGATTAACAAAACTATTCAGGGGAAAGACATTCATGGGGCTTTAGACGCTCTCATTGGTGAGTATGGCCATTTTAAGGATGATTATCATTAAGTTTATGGATGACTTGATCTTGTCAGTCCTTTTGAGTATTGGAATATATAAACTCATGTTCAGGATTCTTAACCGTTAGTACAGGACAGGAAGCGTGCCTCACCACTCGTTCTATGGTACTGCCAAAGAGGCTGTGTTTAATCCCTGTGCATCCGTGAGTCGCTATGACAATCAGGTCGATTTCTTTTGCCTTGACATAGTCAACGATCCCTTTGAATGGAGGAGTATCTTCCTCGATCACTACACTTTTACAGGCCACTTCTGACGAAACCTTCGTATTACACAGGTTATTGAGTTCTTTATTGACGGGGTCTATTGTTTTATTTCTCATGACTAAAAAGTCGTCTTCGCTAAAGTAGTAGGGGGCGTGACAAAAGGGTAAGAGGGGGAGAATATGGACCACGTGGATGGTGGATTGAAATTGCTCAGCAATGGTAGAAGCGTATTTGAGAGCGTAATGGGAGCATTCGGAGAAGTCAATGGGACAAAGAATATTCTTTATTTTGATAATGTAATCATTCATAGAGTCCTCCAATATTTCAAGTTTGAATCGAGATCTGTACACCTCCTTTTATGTATTGAATGCTCATGGATCAATGAGCCAATGAGCGGTAGTTAAAGTGATGTTAATCACCTTAATTCTTTTACTCTATAAATAGAAACCCCCTAGCTCATAGAATATTCCTTTAATCTCTTCATTTTTTTATTTATATAACTTATAGTTTTCATTTTATTTGCTGACAACTTTGTTTATCTTTAGACAAACCTGTAAGTATTTGGAGTTCCTATGAAACACTTGATAATATTCTGCATGATTCTAACGGCGTGTCAATCTTCGCCAGAGGATATGGGCCTGAAAGAAGCCGTTAAGTGGTTGAATAAACTAGAAATAAATAACAAGACGTTTAAACCTTATACAGTCAAGGCCCTGAAGGACTTAAAGGTTCTTGAGTTGGTAGGGACTCCGGTCACCGATATGGACCTGGTCCATCTTAAGGCCCTGAAAAACTTAAAAGCCCTTGATTTAAGTTCCACTCACGTGACCGATAAAGGGCTGGTTCACCTCAAAGCCTTGAAAGGCTTGACAACTCTTGTTTTAATTGGAACCAGGGTGACAGATGAAGGACTGGTTCACCTCAAAACCTTGAAGAACTTGACAACTCTTACTTTAATGGGCACTCAGGTAACCGATGCGGGGGTCAAGGACTTGAAAAAAGCTCTTCCAAAGAGCAACATTATAAAATAAGTCCTTAGATGAATGAATCAAGAAGCCCTGGGACTCACGGGTAATGTTATAGAACTAGCTCTCAGCTTGATTTCGTATAGCAGATTAGGGGAAATCTGATAATCGTTTTATCTGGTTTTTCTCCTTCTACAAGAAGATGTTCGTTTTTTATTAAGCTTATATAAATAAAATATTTTCCTAAGCTTTTCTAATTCTTCGGAAGGAATTGCACTCATTCTTAAAAGAGCGCTATCCACTTGTTTGAAATATTCTGCAATCATAGGCATAAGGGACTATTTCCTTAATGATTAGGTAGTTATCACCAAGAGTTTTGTTACTAGCTAAAATCGATCTCTCAAGATGTTAAAAATGAATTGTAACTCCCTCAAAATCCTGACAGCCCTGTTATTCCTTTTTATAACAAGTCAATTATCCGCCCTGGAACCAGTTCATCTGGATGATGTCACAGA
>CAJXGR010000129.1 GCA_913053665.1 uncultured Spirochaetia bacterium | reverse complement strand
TGGCCTATACAGATGGTCTGAACATCTGGTTTAACATACTGCATGGTATCATATATGGCTAAGCCTGCTGTTACTGAGCCTCCTGGACTATTGATATAAAGATAAATATCTTTTTCCGGGTCATCGGCTTCTAAAAATAATAACTGACCTACGACTGCGTTAGCGATATAGTCGTTGATTTCTGATTGTATGAAGACAATTCGATCCTTGAGTAGTCGGGAATAAACGTCATATAAACGCTCTCCTCGACTTGACTGCTCGAAGACATGGGGTATGAATGCCATTGCTTATGCTCCTTGAACTTCCAATTGATTATTGCTTTACAGGATTCTATTTGCTAACAAGATAATAAACAAATTATCATTCGCCAAGGACTTTTTGCTTCTCATTGGAGCTATTCCATAGAGTGACTATTACTTACAGGATTTTTACAAGTGCTATGGCATTTATCGTTATTTTAATGGGACAAATCAAATTTGTCCTTTATCTCAAGATTTTTAGGACTTTTTTTATTTTTCCCCTAATTTAACTTGGCTCTATGAGAGTCTATATTAAATTTAGTTCTTCAATCTCTTGAAATAGGAGTTAAGCATGAAAAAAGATACACTGAAATTAGCTGTATGGGGCGGTATATTAGTCGTATTAATCCTGGGTATCCTGGTACTGAACAAATCCAAAGACCCAAAAAATACGTTAAAACAATCCACCAAAAAGATCTTTCAAGTGAAAGCCAAAGATATTGTAAAGATCAAACTACAAAAAGGTCCAGAAACTATTGTCTGTGAAAAGAAGGACAATCAATGGCTTATAATTCAACCCAGAAAATATGATAGTGATCATAAAGCAATTGACAGACTGAGCCAATTATTCATTAAACTAAAGCCTATAAAGTCTTTGACAGACACCAATTTATCCAAGTTTGGCCTGGACAAACCAACGGACTCTTTTAGCTTCTGGACTCAAGATAAGAAGCAATTTATTTTATACAAGGGAAATAAAGTCCCAGGCGAATCAAGTTATTATGCCAAAACCAATTTATCCAAAGAAATCTACACACTCCCGGATCGTTTTATCGGGCCTCAAGGATTGGGCAAAAGCATCCATGACCTTCGGGATAAAGACTTTCTAAAGCTTAAGGAAAACCAGTTGACGAGCCTTCAAATGAAAGACTTTATTTTGGTAAAAAGTGATGTGAGTATGGGAAAATTGGATAAACTCCCTGAGGAAATAGATTTCAAGGATCAACTATCCGGTAAAATTAGCTATAACACAAAACAGCTTGTTTTTAAGGGTAAAATGTCTCAAGAAGAGAAAGATCATTTAAATAAGTTATCTAAAAACAAAGTATATCAAGAAGCTGTCAATAAGTTGTTTGAAGCGTCCCATAAAGACAAATGGATTCTTAAATCCTTTTCTGCAGGCCAAACAAACCTTCAGCTAACAACTAAACTCATCAACGACATCCTGAATATTAAAGCTATTGGCTTTGTGGATGATCCAAAGAAGGAAAAGCAATTTCTGTTCAAGCAAAAAGAGGTCAAAGTCATTGCTCACACTCTTAACAAGAATATCCAGCTTTCTATGATTGAGTATGACAGCAAAGCCTATGCAAAAACAAACCATAAGCCTCAAGTCTATGAAATCACAAAAAGCCTCTTTGAATCAGTGAATAAGGGGAAATCTTATTACTTGAAAAAAGAGAAATCAGATTAATAAGACCCGTAATCTGTAGAGACGCATGGCCATGCGTCTCTACAGATTGGTATATAAATTATTCCATAATAGATTGGGCTATCAAATCACCCATCTGAGAGGTTGTAACTCTCTTCAGACCGGGGGTGATAATGTCTTCAGTGCGATAACCATTATCCAATACCTTTTCCACGGCATTAGATACGTCATCATAAGCCTGAGACATGTTAAAGTTATACTTCAACATCATTGCCATAGAGAGGATCTGGGCGATAGGGTTTGCGATTCCCTGTCCGGCAATGTCTGGGGCCGATCCTCCCACGGGTTCATAGAGACCAAATCCTGTACCAGACAAAGAAGCACTGGGCAGCATGCCAATAGACCCTGTGAGCATAGCGGATTCGTCACTGAGTATATCACCAAACATATTGCCACAGAGAAGAACATCAAAATGCCTTGGGCTAGAGACCAATTTCATAGAGGCGGCATCCACATACATGGACTCAAAAGCCACATCAGGGTATTCTTTACTGACTTCCGTGACTACCTCACGCCATAAGACCATGGTGGTCAAAACGTTGGCCTTATCAATAGATGTAAGCTTTTTCCTGCGTTTTCTGGCTGCCTCAAAAGCCACATGAGCTATCCGTTTGATCTCACCTCTTGTATAAACCATCGTGTCAAAGGCTTTTTCTTCATCACCATTTCCTTCTCTTCCCTTTGGCTGGCCAAAATATATCCCACTGGTTAATTCTCGGACGACCAGAAGGTCGAAACCATCGCCGATAATATCGGGTCTAAGGAAGGATGAGGAAATGAGGGCTTTAAATACAGTGGCTGGTCTTAGATTAGCGTAGAGATCAAAGATCTTTCTTAGGGGAAGAAGGGCACCCCTCTCCGGCTGGTCATCCGGGGGAAGAGATTCCCATTTTGGCCCTCCCACTGATCCAAAGAGGATAGCATCACTCTCACGGCATGTTTTAATCGTAGAGTCAGGCAAGGCTTTGCCATGATTGTCTATGGCAATTCCTCCCACATCAGCCTCTATCTTCTCAAAAGTAACCTGATACTTTTTCTCAATGACTGATAACACCTTCAGAGCTTCTTTCATCACTTCAGGGCCGATTCCATCCCCGGCTAACACGGCGATACGTTTCATATAACTGCTTCCAATTGACTGATTTTATTGTTATTTACTGATGACTGGTTTAGCCGTAATCAGGGAGATTCGATCGATGTAAGTCCCTGCACGGCCATGGATTCCAATAGCTACTTCTCCTGCCGGGACTTTCAGGTCGAAGGGTCTACCCTTTGGGCCTCCCAGTATTTGGGACTGAACTTCCTCAGAGGAGTTGGGACCACTGGAAGTCCATTTCTGCCAGAGTATCCTTAATTGATCCACATATCTACTTGATCTAATGGAGAGTCCAACAATCACATAGCCCTTTCGTCTCACAATTGTTTGTCCCCCACCTGTTTTACCATATCGCTGGCCTTCTATAGTGCTTCCAATTGTCCCATCCACCTTTAGCTGGCCGTATATGCCTGTGATAGCGTCTACTAAACTGCCATGTCGTATTTTCAACCCTATAAGTGCGTAGGGAGCTTGTTTCCTTTCAGAAAACTTCGCTCCACCCCCTCCTAGAGGGTAGTTGAGATAAGCTATGTCTTTAAAAGTTACGGATGGCTCTATTTTCCTTGGCCTGGAGGACTGATCAGCTGTACAACCTATCAAAACAAAAGGAATAAAACTGATCATTAAAAGTCTTAGTCTCATAGTTTACCTGCTTAAAATCCCTTAAAATTGGGGTCGTCATTCGCTTGCTTTTTCGATTAGTAATAATAATGGATTCCATTAAAATGGCAAGCGAAACCCGTTATTATTCATTTTTGATGAACTTCAAGTAATAGATCTCTCTGCCTTCCTGACGCCATTTTTCCTCGAAGAGACTGGGTTCATAGGCTTCAAACTCATTAGAATAACGGGTGGATAAGCCATTAACAAATCTATTATCATTCTCAAGGAGGTCAAGAATCTCTAAAAAGTAGCTCTCATGGTCTGATACGGCAAGAAACCTGCCGTTGGCTGTCAATTTCTCATGAAGTAAATCCAAAAAGTCTTTTTTCATGAGACGGTTTTTATGGTGTTTGCGTTTGGGCCAGGGATCAGGGAAATTAAGATAGCAGGTGTCAATGGACTTATCGGCGAAAGCCTGTTCCAATAGTGATTTAGACTCTCCCAATATGGTCTGAACGTTTGGACTGTTTATTTTCGCTAACTTATAAATCGTTTTTAGAATGCGTTTTCGGGAAATATCAATGCCCATAAAGTTAATTTGAGGGTAATTCTGGCTTCTGGCAAGCAAAAAGTGGCCATTCCCGCAACCGATCTCTAAATGTAAGGGGCGATTATTGTTAAAACAACTCTCAGAAGATATACGGGTATTTAAATCTCCAATCCGAAGGAGATAATCATTGATCTGATCATCCGATAAGGGATATGATTTTATCTTTATCATCCTTAAGACCCGGTATCCATCTACTTCATCTTCTTTTTCTTTGAGTAGACAGCCATTCCCAGACCCACGACAGAGAAAGGGAGGATCAGAAGGGAAACAACCCATATCATGGTCTTTCGATTCCCGATGAGATCTAAGGTTCGCCGTTTAACTTCTTTGGGGCGGATGGTTATTTTCTTTTCCTGTTTGGTGAGCCAGCTCACTGAGTTCATGAATAAGTCCTTGGCATTTCCATAATAACCGAGAGCAGACGTGATTCCCCTGGCCATTTCGTTGGTAAGAAAGTCAGAATCACCGATTAGGACAAGCCGAATCTCTTTATCTTTACCTAACTTTTCTTCAACAGCCAAAACATAGTTGACGGGGCCTTTAAGATCAGATGGATCGGGTTTGTTTTTATCAAGCCGTGGATTTAAAGGGTCACGTTCTCCCCAGCCCAGTTCTGATGAGAAGATTAGAGGAGTAATTGTTACATTACTTCGCTGTTTATCAGTATCGATCCAAAAAGGTCGGGCTAAATAAAACAATATACGAAGGTTTTTACTGCTTAAACCTTCTATAATCCGATGATGACCATAGAGACCAACCTGGAAGACCCGTCCGGTACGATCCAATACGGCAGTCGCTTTGGGGTCCAAAACGATGGAATGATCACTTTTAATAGACCACTCAGCTAATAGCTTTGCTAATCCAGGTTTAACCTTTTGGACTTCTGGATCCATAAGGATAAGAGCTTTTCCCCCTTTTTTTAGATAGGTTATAACGGCTTCAATCTCTTTTGGACTAAAGGGTTGGATAGGACTTGCAATGATGAGCAGGTCACAATCTTTGGGGACTTTTTTTTCTGTTAAAAGGCTAAGGGTTTTTAATTGATAGTTTTCACGCAACAGGGTGTTTTTTAATTGGCTGTAACCGTTGCGTTCGCTGTTCTCAAAACTCTTTTCACCGTGTCCTTCCGAATTATAAATAGTTAACTTTTTTGTTTCCTGTAGTAATGCGATTTTCTCAGTAATTTTGCTCTCACCCTTAAAAACCTGTTGGGGACGTCCTCTACCTGGAACATAGTCATAAAGGTCTTGACGTAAAAGGCTAAGATAGTGAAGGGGTTTGGAATCCCGTTTCTCAATGATAATAGCCCCCAGTCCCCTTGGGTCTTTAGGGATTTTATACTTATCAAAAAGCTCCGGATACCTGAATGGCGGCCGATATTCAATGTCGATCATTTCCTTTTGTTCGTCTCGATAAGCTTTTAAGAGTTCACGGGTATTATCTTCAACTCCCTCTTTTTCACTCAATACAATAATATTGAGAGGCGATTTAAGGGTTTTTATAGCATCTTTGGACTGTTTGGATAAGCTAAACAATTTAGTGGACAGGTCTTTTTCCCATTGGAGATGGACTTTAGTGATATAGTATAAAGATACAAAGACGGTTCCAACGATTATAATGATCAGAGTGGATGTCAATCCCTTTCTAGTTCCTCTTTTCATAAAATATTCCCGAATAAAAGGGTAGCCCAGAATGACAGCGAGTATTTCTATGAAAACGCCGATCCCAAGAACCACGTAGGAGATATAGGACAGGTTAGATCCCGCTGTCTCAAAGAATGAGAGGATCCATGAGGCAATGATCAGGAGTAATCCAACAATTCCTATTAGTTTGCTGTATTCTTTTTTGCTATCGGTTTCCATATTGATACCTACTTCCACACGTGAGATTCTACGGATTTATTGGCGAAAAGCAGAAAGAGACTGGTTAAAAGCAGATAAAAGATCACATTGGACGCTTTAATCATACCGCCAGCAAAATCTATGTAATGAGTCTGTAGGGAGAGTTCTTTCATGAGATCAGCCCAAAAGGGGCTTCTGACGGTAGCAGCTTGCCCATCGATCAAGTAAAGAATAAGAGAGACAACAAACCCCACGATACCGGCTATCAATTGGCTCTCTGTCAGGGAGGATGTGAAGATTCCTATAGATAACAGGCTGGCTCCAAATAGTATTAAGCCCATATAGACAGTGAAAACAACGCCATAATCAAGGCCGGGAGACCCTGGTTGAGCAAAACTCCCCATGACAAGGATATAGACCAAAGTGGGCAATATCATCACTGTAAGAAACACGGTAAAAGCCGCCAGGTATTTACCGATCACAAGCTCTAAAGGGCTGATGGGGGAGGTTAGCATGAGTTCCAATGTCCCACTGCGTTTTTCTTCCGAGATCAGCCGAATGGTAAGAAAGGGTGCGAAAAACAGGATCAATATGGGAAAACTCCCAAATGCATAGCCCACTTCAGCCGATGCAAACCTATTTACAAAACCTGCAAAGAAATACCCGCTTAAGGCAAGGAAAAGAAAAGAGATAATATAAGCAACAGGTGAAAAGAAATAGGCCTTGAACTCTCTCTTGAACAGTATGAAGATGTTTCTCATGACAATACCTCTTAATTTGCCTGTGTCAATTGGATAAAGATTTCCTCAAGGGTCATTTCCCCCCCTCTCAGTTCTAAAAGTTTGAAGTTAGACTTAATTAAAGTCTGCGCTATCTCTGGTCTCAAGTCCTTATCCTTTTGTATCTCTGCTTCAATAAGATTATTGCGATCTATATGGACTTCCTGAACCCCGTCAATAGTCTTTATGAGGTCCATTGCTTTATGAAAGTCTTCCTGAACCAAGATATGAACTTTATGGTTAGCAGATACCTGAGTGATCAGCTCTGATTCACTGCCTTGTGCAACGATTGATCCGTCGGCTATTACAATGATACGCTCACACATCTGGCTGACTTCAGGGAGTATATGAGAACTTAATATGATAGTCCGATCCCCTTTAAGCCCCATGATGAGGTCACGGATTTCTATGATCTGGTTGGGATCCAGGCCAACAGTGGGTTCGTCCAGTATAAGGATTTGTGGATCATGGATGAGACTTTGTGCCAAGCCGACTCGTTGTCTATAGCCTTTTGATAAAGTGGATATAAAGCTTTTTTCTCGATCCTTGATTTTGACGGCATTTAATACGTATTCCAGTCGCTCTTTAAGCTTAGGGCCTTTAATTCCCTTTGTTTCAGCCATCGATAAAAGAAAATCACGAACGGTCATGTCAGGATACAAGGGGCAATTCTCTGGGAGGTAACCTATTAGCTTTTTGACATCCTTGGGATCATCCAAAATATCTTTTCCTCCCACCTTGACTGATCCAAGACTTGCTGATATATACCCCGTTATGATTCTCATCAGAGTGGTTTTGCCCGCTCCATTGGGTCCTAAAAGGCCGATCACCTCTCCTTTTTTGATGTCAACGGAAATATCCTTCAGGGCTCTGAAATCCCCGTAATCCTTGATGAGTCCTTTAATTTGAATCATATGATTGTCCGATTATCCTCAATATTAAGGTTTAAAATAACACTATCAGTCGATTTTGTCAATGACGAGTCCTAAATATATTAATTTTTCATATCTAATCACTAAAGAGCATTAATTTACGTTCTAATATAATTCTCTTGACAATTCACCGGTTATCTATTTAATTTAGGTCATGATTTTATACTAAACAAGGAGGATTATTATGAAAAACATTCTATTGGTTTTAATATGCTTGGCAGTAGTGAGTTGTACGGGCAAAAAAAAGGATGACGTCAAAGATAAAGCAAAAGAACAAGCAAATAAGGCGGATGTGAATAAAGCTGATTGGGGCAAATTAAAGCAATCTAAATTAAAAGAAATCACAGGGGCAGAGCGGGATAAAATACTAAAATATGCTGATCCCATGACTGATGGTATACTTAAGGGATTTAATGAGGGGAATCACAAGCTTTACTCGAAGGATTTTACGGAACAATTGAAAAATGCCATGCCTGAGAAGGTTTTTATGCAAACTCGTCTCCAGATAACGTCCAAGCTTGGCATGTATAAGAGTCGATCTCTCTATAAGGTTCTGAAAAAAGGTCAATACATTTATGTTCTTTACAAAGGTGTGTTTGAGAAGGATAATGAAGTTAAGACTAAAATGATTTTTCAGGATATAGCTGGAACACACTATGTGGCAGGTCTTTGGTTTATTACACCAAAATTGGCAAAATGACTTAAATAGTATGTAATTCTCTATAAATTGAGTATATTT
>CAJXGR010000128.1 GCA_913053665.1 uncultured Spirochaetia bacterium | reverse complement strand
AAGAATCACAGCCAATGCTTTCTGGACTAATTTATCCTCTAGTGTAGGGATACCAAGAGGACGCATTTTCTTACTGCCAGCCTTGGGAATATAAACCCGAAGGACTGCTTGTGGTTTGTAAGTCATCTTGTGAAGTTGATCCACCAAGCGAGTTAGATTGTCATCAAGATTTTTACCATAAGTTTCTTTTCTAATCTGATCAATGCCTGAGGCCGCATTTCCTCGCAGCCAATCAAAGCATTCCCTTAGAAGCTCTTTATTCATCAAGTGATATAAACTTGTAAATTTGAATACAGGCTCTTTTCGGGCTTTCTCTGCTATGCGCCATAGTTTTGTTTCCATCGTTTCTCCACTACTGAGCGTGGATGATGTGTCCCCATGAAACTGTTCCATATGTGATCTCCTTTCCTCCAGTGGAATTACCCACCTTCAATGGTACTACGAAATCATCCGACTTCCTGCTCCTGATTTGCCTTCCTCACTAATTTGCTTGTCCGGCATACTCTCATCCTTGAAAGCAAGAGCAGGATCTCCCGGGTTCCCGTATATTCATAGTGTCAGACATGCCATGGTCACCGACCCCGAGAAAGTGAACACTGACTCGCCCTATCGCAAGTGTTCATGTTGACTTCCGAACTAGTCACTCCGTCGTCCTTTCTAATAACGCGCTTTCGAGGCTCAATCCCTTCAACCCATTGGCTTACGGCCTATCTGCTTGCTGTCTTACGCTTAAAGTCAGGGGTTGCCCCCTTCCCTCCAAAGACTCGCTACCCGGTGGCTGACTAACCTTCCGGGACGGGATTCCCACCCGCTTGAATACACGACCTGGCCCGGCCACACGACTAGAACGCGTCTAAAAATCTTGGTTAGTGTTAAATATGATTTTACAATGAGGTAAAAGTTTTTTGATTTTAGCTTTTTCCTGATTATCCAAATTGGTCCATTCTAAATCAAGATATTCTAAGTTTGTCTGTCTACTCATTTCAATAGGCAATTTAGTTATCGGATTTTCTTCTAAATTTAGAAAAATTAAATCTTTAAGATTACCAATTTCTCTTGGAATACTGTAGAGGCTATTACATCCTAAATTCAAGTGCCTTAATCTTGCTAATTTTCCTATTTCACGAGGTAATTCAGATATTTTATTATAAGATAAAATTAATTCTTGTAAATGAATTAATTTTCCAATGTCAAAAGGAAGCTTTTCCAAATTGTTATAATGAAGATACAGCCACCTTAGGTCTGTAAATTTACCAAAATGGGAAGGAAGTTCGGATAGTTGCATATGTCCCCAATCAAGGGCAAAAATTACTTCATCTTTTTTAGGAAGATTCTGAAGATAATATAAACTGTTTTCATCTTGGATCAAGCATTTAGGAAGATTTTCTTGAATTTTTATTTTTTCTTGCTTAGAGAGTTGATTATCTGATACAATAAGTAATCTAAGACTTTTTAACTCTTTAATCTCATCAGGCAATTTAGTTAATTTATTATTTAGTAAATTAAATTTTTTAAGTTTTTTATTTCAGGAGGAATTTCAGTAATGTTATTTCCTGTTAGAATTAGTTCTTCTAATTTAGTTAATTTCAGGATATCTTTAGGAAATTTGATTAAGTCCTCATCAGATAAATCAAGCTTATAAACCTTTTCTATACTAGTTAGGGCTTCAAATAAATCATTATATGTTTTATTTGTAATATCGCTTTTTTCTATATTTTTATATTCACATCCCATTTAGCTCTAACCCTAATTATATCAGCTTTCTTTACTCACGCTTTAGCGGCTTTCCTGATTGAGTAGTTGTGTAACCTTTCCATACACTCTCTCTAAGTTGTTTCTCATGCGCTGTCGATATTCTTTTACCATAATCCCGGCTTTTATAATATCCTTTGTTTGGTCTATGATACTTTGTTCTCCTATTATCTATATCAACTACAACTTTACCTTCTTCATTAGTTACAAATATACGTTCTCTTAGCCCTTTCTTTTTATCCTGACTATATTGTTGTCCTCTATACACAGTCATTAGTTTTACCAATTAGATACATTTTTAAGTCATGCCATATTCTACATGAACTTATTGTATTTTCCTTTCTACAGGGGATAACAAGGCTCCAAAGACCCAACCGACTTTCTTATTCTCCCTATCGACCTGATATTGTATTTTATACCATCTGTGAGAACCCAAATATCCTATTCTTTCTTTTTTACCCACAGCAATAACCTTCACTGTTTGCAGAGCAGGTAATAATATGATTTTCCTGGATTGAGTGCCTGGATCTTTGCGTAAGATCACATCGTGAAAGTGAGTGGTGCATTGATCTCCTGTTTTGGGTGGCCGGAAGGTAAACTTGTCTTTATAAACCTTTTTTTCATCGATCACATCTACGTTGTATATTGCACCTTCTTTTTGATCTTTTATCATGTCTTTTGCCGTTGTGTAATAGAGCATTTTATCTATTTCTTTATTAGTATAGAGCATCGGATGAACGTTTCCATTCATCGCGATCCTTTTCCTACGATGAAAATAAGCGTGTCCAGCGGCCCCTAACTCAAGATATTCAGGCTTTTTACTTATTAAAAAACCATAATAATGAACATGATAAATGAGTTGTTCCTTTGGATTGAAATAATATATATCTTTCTGAATACTTGTTTGTTCGCCTCCTAAACCAATTCCATGAATAATCACTTTTCTTATGCGATCAGAAGGATCATAATAGATGTTTAAGGTGGGTGTATAATCTATTATGTTAAGAATTAACATGACCTTCTTAAAGTGTAATTTGTTAATGGCTTTTATTTCCTTATGGATATTGGCTATTCGTGAACTTTGACCCGCTAAACTCACATTATTGACGGATATAATTAATAAACCGATCAGCAGGAACATAGACATTCGTTTCATGACAGACTCCTTTTTTAGCCTATTGTAAAATATCGGCTATTCCAAAGATAATAATATATAGGGCTTGAAAGCTTCACCAGTCTGTACATAAATGTTCCACCAACACCTAAAAACTGGCTGGATTAGGCAATTGTTTATCATTAATCTTGAATCTTTCGATCAGTCTTTCGATCTCTGAAATCCCCTCATTATTTTTAATGCCAGCATTTGAGACATGTTCTGCCGCTTTATAGAGTTGCTGGACGCTTGTTGTGATTTCCTCCATTCCACCCCTCGTCTCGGTGGAGATAAAGTTCAGGTTTTCCATGGAATCGCTGATATGTTCTACTTTCTTGTTCATCTCGCGGGCTGAAAGCTTCACATCGCTTGTCACCCCGATAAATGTGCTTAAAGACTCAATGACCTGGTCGCTTCGTGAGGATAGAGACTGCATCGACTCTTTTATATCCCTGATACTATGCATCACCTCCTTAATGCCTTGAACCATATCCATAAAAAACCCATCGGTACGAGAGGTTGAGTCCTTGGAAAGCTGTATATCCTTCAGGATAGTTTTGATAGACTTGGATATTTCCCTTGAGTTTTTGGATGTGTCCTCCGCCAGTTTTCTGATCTGATAAGCCACGATGGTAAAACCTTTCCCGGATTGTCCAGCATGAGCACCTTCTATGGCGGCATTCATGGCAAGGATGTTGGTTCTATCAGCAATATCATTGATCACATCACTCATTTCCTTGATCACATTAGCCGAACTGGAGACCTTGCTAATGATCGCCATAGACTCCCTCATCCGCAACTCCCCTTCAGAAGCTGTTTTCTCAAGGGCGTCGGTAATCTCCAATTTGGTTTCAGAGATCTTGATGGTGTGTTTGATGAGACTGGACAGTTTATCGATAAAGATTGTAATTTCTGTTATAGAGGATATCTGAGTGGATATAAGCTGAACAACATTGCTTAAAAAGTCTTTGACTTCTTGAGCCAGACGGTTGGAGGAGATAATTTCCTCATCCAGATGGATGCTTTTATCATTGACCATTTCGATATTCGCCCTTATTTCCTCAAGTTCAGCGGTGGATTCTTCGGATATGGTGGCTAGATTCAGGCTGATATTTTCAGTATTCGTGGCCACCTGTTTGACCTTTTGGATCATAGTCCCTAAGGATGTGAGGATCCCATTAAACTCATGGAATAAAACAGCAAACTCATCCTTTGAGCCTAGATCCAGTCGTTTATTTAGATCTCCATTTGATATGTCTTTCAGGGTGGATAGGGCTTGAGCCATTGTTTTTCTTAGGGTTCGATCTATGAAAAACCAGAACAGGATGGAAAGAAAAAGAATGATTCCTCCAAACCTCAGATTGAAAGGATGGACAATAGAGCTCTCTTGTCGTGAGACACGGCTGATTTCCTTAACCTTTTCATGGATAGACGTATCAAGGGGGGATAGAGAGCTGACCAGCTTTTCAAGAGATTGGATTCTTTCATCTTGTTCTACTTGTCTCAAGTGGCTAAAGACCAGGCTGGTAAAGAATACAAGCAAAAGGGTCAGAATGCCAAGACCCACTTTATAGGTTAATTTCATCTAATTATCCTCATTTTTTTTATCCAGCTTAATATTGCAATGCCCCGCGTAGATCTGGGCGATCTGGTCTTCAGGGTTCTCTGAAAGGCATTTTTGGAAGTAATGACACGCATCCTCAAGGTTTTTCTTGAGATATAGACCAACAGCTTTTTCAAAGGCCTCTTGAGTGGCCAGCTTTTTCTCTCGAATCTTTGGATTGTCCGTATCGAAGACCTCATAGATGGACACAGCTTTTGACTTACCCTTGGCTACCACTCTATCAATCATCCGGATGGCATACTGAGAGGGGTCTTTCAGGCTGGAATAAGTCTCTTCGCTGATCAAAAGGGAGGTTCTATAGACTCTGGTCATTCCCTCAACCCGAGACGCCAGATTGACCGCATCACTAATCACTGTCCCCTCCATACGACTTGGTCCACCAATGATTCCAAGCATTAAATTGCCCGTGTTGATCCCGATACCAATCTGGATGGGCCGATAACCTGATTTTCCCCTCATGATGTTGTAGTCCACCAGTCTGACTTGCATAGAAATAGCGGCCTGAAGAGCGTCATCAGCCGATTCATCAAAGAGAGCCATGATGGAGTCACCAATGTACTTGTCAATAAATCCGTTATGCTCCTTCACTACTGGCCCCATCTGTCTTAAGTAGGAGTTGATGAACTTAAACGTCTCTTCAGGAGACATTTTCTCGGATAGAGTGGTGAAGGATCGGATGTCTGAAAAGAGAACGCTCATCTTTTTCTGTACCTGATCCCCCAACTGAACGTCCAGAATACTGTGTTTATCGAGATGACTTAAAAACTCCTTTGGGACAAACCGTTCATGAGCTGTGTTGACATCAATTAAAGTCTTGTTTCTCTTTTCCAATTGGATGTACAAGACAAATACCATGATGAATGAGAGGAGTAAAGCGAGAAACAGGGTATTGGCAATGGTCTTTTGTTCCTTCTTTTTTGTCTCAAAGAAGTCAATGAGCGATAGTTCCAGAGACTTCAAGGCCTGTGAGACTTTTCTTAAAGCGTTTTGCGAGACGATCTTTCTCATTTTCGATCGGTAGTCAATGATGACTGCAGTGTGTTGTCTGAATGAGGTTATGTCTGTTCTGAGCCGCCTATTATGGCTTTTATCTGATTCAATCCCCTCCAGTTCAGCTTTCAAAGACTTCAACCGGATATTGGAATCATTAAACCGCCCTGTCAGATTGATAATACCATTAAGTAAGCGTCCGAGTATCAAGTTCTTAAGGGTCTTTCCTGGGTCGTGAATATCTTGTTTTATGGAGTTATGAATGGACTGATGCAGATCGATTAAATAAGTTAATGAATTGTTAACAATGGAGTTATAAGATTTGTACTTTTCCAGATACCTTTCTTTGATTTGGTACTCCTGATCCACAAGCTTGAGTCGTTCAAGAATTTCTTCTTCGCCCAGGAGGCTTAAGGACAGGTTTTTATCTGTTTTCAGGCGTCTCAAAATGCGATTGAAGGAATGATTCCTTTCAGCGATTGTGTCATAGTTGGTAACGGTCAATCTTTGATAGATAAAATTGTCTATATCCTTATCGATGAGTTTGAGTTGATTGATCTGTGAGAGGATGTTAAAGTTGTTTTGGGTGTTTTTATTGCTATAACTGGAATAAATGAATGCCGCCAGGCCTAAAATCAAAAAGGTCAAAAGAAAGAGATTGGCTTTCAGACTGGTTTTTAAGAAACTCATGGATTTTTCCTCAAGATAGCAGGTGTCTTACCCGTTAGAGTCTTTAAAAACAATACGATTTTATGGCTTTCCTCTTGTTTAAGGATCTTCCCAAGTTGGTAATAAGCCATGAGTTGGACAGCGTCATTCAAGGTGGCGACCAGCCCGTTATGGAAATAGGGGGCAGTGAGATCGATGTTTCTGAGACTTGGGACTTTAAAATAGTATTTATCCTCTTCTCGCTTTGTGACATTGTATCGGCCAAGATTATGGCTTGGGTCTGAGTACTTTTGCATCACCCCAATCTTTTGATACATGTTTCCACCCACGTTCACCCCATTATGGCAGGCGATGCATCCTTTGGACTTAAACAATTGAAACCCTTTAACTTCTTCTTCTGTCAGTATTTCCTTATTCCCTCTTAGATACTGGTCAAAGCGGGAGTTGGGGGTGACAAGGGCTTTTTGGAACTCAGTCAAGGCATTTACAATGGTATCTTCCGTAATACCTTCTTTATAGAGGGCCTTAAAGGCTTTTTGGTAGGCGGAGTCTTTGGATAGCTTTGCAATGATCTCCTTAAAACTGCTGGCCATCTCTTTGGGATTGGTTATGGGGAATTTAGCCTGTTCTTTAAGATTTCTGGCTCGACCGTCCCAAAACTGAACAAAGTTATTGCCTGCGTTGAAGACAGTGGGGGCGTTGATATGACCAACTTTCCCACCCACACCGATAGAGAACTGCAAACCATCCACTCCCCCCTTGTCCAGCCTGTGACAATGACTGCAGGAGATGGTGTTATCCTTTGAGAGCCGGGGATCCCTAAACAGCTTTTTACCCAGTTTGGCTTTTGAGTCGTTGTAGGACTGAAATTGAGGAATGGGGGTGATCAGTTCTCTTGCTTCATTTGGAAAGTCGACCTTCTGAAATCCCTTATGGACAGTCGCATTAGATGGGTCCGATGGGCCTGACCCACATCCTGACAGGATGAGGAAGAATGCATGAATCCATAAGAGTATCTTTTGGGATATAGGATGTGTCACGTGAGATCTTTTCATAGATAAATAATGATTATTTTAGGGTCTAATCCTTTAAACACCGAGAACTATAACATTGTATACACTAAATTGTTTTGCCTGAAAAATGGGGAAATCACTGTGTCGCGTCTAGCTATTTATTTATATTTTGAGGAATAAAGACGATTTAACTATTGAGGCTATAGATCAGACCCAATCCGAAAACAAATCAAACTAAATGTTTATGTAAAGTGTTTTGCTTGTAAGTAGATGAAGGGTGCGATTTCAAGAACGGGTAAAAGTATAATTTTATCAGTTTTTTTAAAAGTGGGTAGGTCAGCGTCCTGTCTGACCCTCATAGGTTTATATTAAACAGACAAGACGCTGTTCTACCAAACAAATATTTATCAAAAGTTAGCATAACATTGCTGATAGAATCATGTATTTATCTACTATAGATATGAATACAAAGTCAACAGGTTCTACCCGTTTTTAAGATCCCACCCGAAAGATTTTGCACCCTCACGGGATAAAATGCGTCTGTTGTGGTTCTAAACAGCTCATTCGCTTATCCTCTAAAACTAAGTATCCCAGAGAATATCGCTGCAGTAAATGTGGGAAATATCGGACTGAATGGACTTATAGTCTTTTGGAAGGGACTAAACTGAGTATAGAACAAGCCTTTTTATTTATAGTTTTGCTATCTTTTGGTCTCCCTGGATTGTGCATCCGTTTTTCTTTGACGATCTCTTACAAAACAGCTTATAAGTGTATTGGAGTGTTTTAGAAACCATCCAGAAGGTCAATGATAAGCCTGTACTGTATGGGATCGTTGAATCAGATGAGGTTTATATCACTTCAGGCAAGAAAAGTGAAAAACAAACAGAAAGACCCCCCAGGAAAAGAGGTCTTAAAATCTCGTGGAAGAGGGACAATGGCAAAAGATCGTCCTCCAATCTTAGGTCTGGTAAGCAGAACAAGTAAAAAGATACTCTTATTTGTTTGTGAAACAGTAAAAAAAGAAGTTGTGAATCCATTAATAGAATCTTCAGTGAAAAAAGGATCAGAGATTCACACAGATGGTCATGAAATCAACAACGAGTTAGATAAAATGGGCTATATTCACAAACAAGTCATTCACCTAAGGGGTTATTATGCCAAAAATTGG
>CAJXGR010000127.1 GCA_913053665.1 uncultured Spirochaetia bacterium | reverse complement strand
CAAGAAAGACGTTTTAGCCTTAAAGAAAGCTCTTCCTGAGTGTGAGATATCAAGTGATTATGATTAGTGAAACCTTGACTTTTTCCAACCCTTAAGCTATCATTAAGCAGGAAAACATGATGAATGAGACGTTGATAAAACTCCAAATTGAAAGCCTTGAACAACAATTAAAGGTTTTAAAGGCCAAGATACTCTCCCCCCAAAAAAGAAAAGTCTTTAGCTCATCTCGATGGTGTTTTTGAGGGCAAAATGAATCTATCCTTAGAAGAGATCAAAGACTAGGAATACTCATTAAAGGATAAATAGCGATCTACATAGTAGATACACATGTTCTTATCTGGTTTTTGGATAAGAACAAAAGACTTGATACACAACATTACGAGATACTTATTGATAAAGATAGTCAATTTGTCCTCTCAGCCATTGTATTGGCTGAAATAAAACATCTCGTTTCTATAAAACGCATCAAGGTAGCTTTTGAGGAAGTTATAGATTATCTTGGTGAATCTGACAATTGCATTGTTTATCCTGTAGATGAAGATGTTATTCAGGAAATGCCGGCAGGACTTAATATTCATGACGCTCTGATCGTTGCAGCAGGTCTTGTCTATCAAAATATTCTTAAGGAGGAAGTTAAACTCCTGACTAAAGATCAGGACATTATAAAATCTAATATTATTAACGTTGTTTGAAGGTATGTGAGAAGGAGACTATCGTGAAAAGACTATGGACGGTCTCAATAAAGCTTAGTAGATTTAAGCAGATAATAAAAAAAGGAGAATCTCCCATGAAACGAATCCAGGTTAATGAACGGTCAAAGAGCGGATGGCTTTCATAATGGCTTCTTTTCGCTTGTCATAGTACTTTTTCTGCCCCCCCGATTCCACAATGTAGAGTTTGTCTCCCTTTGCGAAAAGAGTGGTTGCGTAAATATGTGTCTCCCCATTGTATAAGAAGGTGTACTCCGAATAAATCCCCTTAAGGCCGCCATGACCGGAGATTTCCTCATCCTTGATCTTCACATAGCCCTTGGACTTGAGGACAATCCCTGTCTCTTTAACCCAGAGAGTGACATCAATGTTTTCCTTTTGTTCATCCATTTCAACACGATAGGCTTTGATCGTGACTCCATCGGACGATATGATCTTATAGTGGTCTTTTTCCCTGGAATAGTGGGCGAAACCGTCGGGTAGCTTCATCTCTATAGTTTCGCATGCCAACATTATAATTGACATAAATACAAGTGTGAACAGTCTTTTCGTCATATTGTTTGTTTTAATTCCTTAACAGCTGTGGTAATCCCAGTTGATTGATCCAGGACCAATGACTGACATGGACTTTAGACGCTGGGGGTGTATAATTCTCATAGTTTATGTAGATGGTAAACTCCGCAAAGGCGTATTGATTCTCTATAAAACGTATCTTGCCCTTCAAGTCTTCTATTTCACCGATATATCGATTTAATTCCTGCTCTACCTCAAGGGTTTGAACCATTGTGACTGTTTTAAAGATGGCGTATAACTGCTTAAGAAGTTCATTTTTAGCCTTCAGCCGAGCTTTTAAGGAAATGAGATCCTCCGAGTGGTTTTTGGAATGGAGCTGTGTGTCCTGGATGAATGTTGAGTTCTTGATTAGATCAATAATAGTTGTTATGTTCTTCGCCGGGACTCTCATCCGAAGCATTTTTCCATTGAAGTAACTCACAAATCCTCCCACCTGATCAGCCTTTTTCCTTAAGCTTTCCATGATCTTTTCCGGGAAGTCTGTAGTGATGTGATATTGATATTTCAAGGACTTGATTTCAACGCCATAAAGGTTTAGTATAGTGAGCGATAGAATGATTAGTAATAAAAAGGTTTTTTTCATTTATACCCGCCTTAATGATTTGAGAAAGACTTCCAGGTGCTTGATATTCTGTTTGTAAGCCTGCTCATTGCTAAAGATCCCCTCTACAAGGTATATTTCATTGTCCTTCACTGAGATGGCGTAGAAGAAGATTCTTTCCGGAGCGATACGGTAGACATGGCCAATAAACGAAACTTTCTTTGAGCCAATCTTCAGCTTTTCCAGGAGTTTATACTTTTTGTTCTGAGCATCGATTTGAAGGGCTTCTCCCCAAAACTTGATATCCGCTTTGGGATAGTTTTTAATGACTCCCATACGGATTTTAGCCGTTTTTCCCGGATTGACAAGTAGATATTTCACTTCTTTTGCTTTATAAGCCTGGCTCATCAGGAAAAAGCCTTCAGGTTTTGTGAAGGTGAAGCTCTTGGTCACATCGTAAGACGGCCAACCATCTGACCCAATAGACCGTATCCATGGGAAAGGGGAAGCGATATACTTTTTGACATCCTCTCTGACATGGGTTTCTAACAGGAGGGTGATGGTGGAGAAGTCTGCCTGTGAGCGTAAATACTTGACTCTTGCTTCCATAGTCTGGATCTGAGCGGATATGCGTTCGATTTCTTTTAATACCTTAATGCGTTCCTTGGGTTTGATGGCGTGTCTTAAGAGCTCTTTGAGGCGGGCAAGAATGCGTTTTTTGGACTCAAGTCTTAATAAGTTATCAAAATACTCTTCCGTCACGTCAGAGGCCGAAATCTCTTTAGTTTTCACGCGGCCTAATTTGGTGATCTCCTTAATGGCCTTCTCAAAATACTTTGGGGGGACACGTAGGACGATACGGGCCTTTCGATAGGAGTCGGAGGAGGTCATTTCATCGATAAAGCCCTTGTACTCTTTGATTAAAGCCTCAATATGCTTGACGGAGCCTTTGACACTATCAACGATCATGGTGATTTCGCCGTGATAAATGACGAGCCTCTCACTCTTTGGACCATCCTGGCTATAATCATTATCATCATCATTGTCGTTAACATTGCCATCATCATCTCCTGAACCGTATAAATTGAGAAGTCCAAGAACTCCATCGGGTGGTTTGGTCTTACCCGATGCAACTTTTCTTGCATCAATTTCGGCATCTTCAGTAGCTACAAATTCTCTTGCACCAGGTAGAATAGATGCTGACGGCTTTTTCGTTTTAGCATCAAAATTCATTTGACCACTTTTACGATAAGCATCCTGCTTTCTACCTGACTTTGCGTGGTCTCTGGGAGCAGCTTTAGAGGCTGTTTCACTTTTTGAGGAGCAGTCCATCAGGAAGACGACGACCAAAGAGATCAAAAGGCCATGTAATACTGTGTGGAACAAACGAATCATATAGACTCCCATTCTTTGAGGGGGTTTTTAAACCTTTGTGAGTCAATTATAACTCAAAATGACTCGTTAGACAAGAAAAAAATGGAAAGAATCCGGTTAAAGAGGGTTGAGTGTCATTAATTTTGACCCATCAGGAAGATATAAACTTTTGTCTTGTAGATAATTATCCAGGACACCAGGATTATCCTCAAGAGAATCTCAATCTATTACTTGTCATGAAAACAAATATCAACTTATTAAAGGTATAAGGAATTGTTGCTTTTTTATTAAGTAATTCTTGACTTTCAGTTTACTTTACAATTTATTACACTTATTCAAGTTTAAATCATTTTTTTATAAAAAGGAGGAAAAATGTTTTTAAATAACAAGATGAAGTTTATACTTCTGATTTTTCTAGTCTTCTTCGCTATGGCTAGTTGCGGGAAGAAAAAAGATCATGGCCATAGTGATGGTCATGGCATGAAAAGCCATGATATGAAAGGTGGTCATGACAAAATGGGGAACAATCCCTGTGGAATGAAAGATGGTCATGACAAAATGGGAAACAATCCCTGTGGCGGCAATCCGTGCGGAAAGGATAAGACGGCTCAGAAAAAGGGTGATGCCGGTCATGGAAAAGATTATCGTACCTTCCATGCTGATGGAAAAATCGATATGGGCAAAATTGGCGACTCCTACAAAGCTGATTTGGTCATGTATTTAGCTGGAAACCAATTTATGGTGATGAAGGAATTGATCCAGGACTTTCAAAAGAAGAATCCTGCTATTAAGACCGTCTATGTGGAAACTATTCCCCCCGGACAGATTCTCAAAGGACAGCTTTTAAAGCAAGGCAAGATTGAAGGCAAAGAGACCTCTATGAAGCCTGATATTTTTGCCAGCGTGAATTTAGGCCATTTGAAGAAGCTTAAGAAAAAGGGTAAAATGAGTAAATATATGATCTATACCCATAACAAGCTTGAGCTGATGGTCGCTAAAGGAAATCCCAAGAAGATTAAAGGCCCTAAAGATTTAAGTCGTGATGATTTAGTCAAATCTCTTCCCAACCCGTTAACAGAGGGTATTTTCAAGTTCTACGGTTCTAAAATGCTTAAAGACCTTAAGTTATATGAAAAAGTGACGGGTGGAAAAATGGTGAGAGGTGCCTGGGCCATTGAAGGGAAAACATGGTTCACCAAACGCCATCACAGAGAGACTCCTGACCGTATTGAGAAGGGAAAAGCAGATGTAGGGATTGTCTGGGCCACTGAAGTGATGCATGCTAAAGCCACAAATCGTGGTGTGGAAGGAGTGGCTATTCCTGCTCCTTATAACATGCAAAGCAAGGTGGGCTATGCTATTGGCCATTATGAGGCGGGTAGAAAAGAGAATGCCAAGAATGCTGAGGCCTTCCTTATGTATTTGGCCAGTGATGCCGCTCAAGATATCTATGCAAAATATGGTTTTATAAAAGCCTCTAAAGCAGAGCGTAAATTAAAGCCTATTCCTGAGCCTAAAAACCCTTGTGGGGCAAAGAAAATGGACAAAAAGATGAAAAATCCATGTGGGGCAAAGAAGATGGATAAGAAGATGAAGAATCCCTGTGGGGATAAGAAGAAAGGATAATTTCTCTATAAACTTCTTTCCAGTTTGTCGTTTAGGTTAAATAAAGCCCTACCTGCTTTTGGTAGGGCTTTGTGGAATATAATCCACGTGGGAGGGTTTTTCCTATGGACTAGGAATATAATGTTTACACTCTCCAATATGTTTTATCACACTGTAGTCAGCTTTTTTTTTCATGAAACCCCTATAAATTGATCTATCCTTATTCTCAGGTGTTAAAAAATGAGGAGATGATCAGTCAGTATTCATCATCCAAATACCAATCAATTATCATGGAATAAATATATGAAAACATGGATCGTCTTATCCTTCCTCATGATAACAGGAATAACCTGCTCCAATCATTTAGGATGCAAAGACTTAGACAGCAATAGAAATCACCTGACCCACGAAAAGAGTCCCTATCTCTTATTGCATTCCAAAAACCCTGTGAACTGGTATCCTTGGGGGGATGAAGCTTTTGAACGAGCTAAAAGAGAGAACAAGCCAATCTTTTTATCCATCGGCTATTCCACCTGCCACTGGTGTCACGTGATGATGAGAGAATCCTTTGAAGACCCTGAAGTGGCCAAACTCATGAATGAGACGTTTATATCTATCAAAGTGGATCGTGAAGAGCGGCCTGACATTGATCATATCTATATGAAGGTTGCGGCACTCCAGTTGGAATCTACCGGCTGGCCCCTCAATGTTATTATGACACCCGATAAAAAGCCTTTTTATGTGGCCACCTACATCCCGAAAAATACCAGGTTTAACCACAAGGGCATGCTGGAACTGATTCCTCAAATTAAAAAGCTTTGGAAGTCCCAAAAGGGTGATCTCCTAAAATACGCTGACATATGGAGTAAAAAGGTTAAAGTATACGGGACCTCTGTGTCAGGGGATGATCTGGATGAGCCTACACTAGAAAAAGCCTATCAAGAACTATCCAAAGGGTATGACCCCCAGTATGGCGGGTTTAGCGTGGGGCGTAAATTTCCTACACCCCATAGACTCCTTTTCCTCCTGCGTTACTGGAAACGAACAGGGGACAAGAAAGCTCTGAACATGGTAGAGAAGACCCTGGATGCTATGAGCCTTGGTGGGATATATGATCATGTGGGTTATGGCTTTCACCGATATTCAGTGGATAGGGAATGGCTTGTCCCTCACTTTGAGAAGATGCTCTATGATCAGGCTTTTATTGCGTTAGCCTATATCGAGGCCTATCAGGCCACCGGCAAGATGGACTATCAAAGGATGGCAAAAGAGATTTTTACCTATGTGTTCAGAGATATGACCTCACCAGAGGGTGCTTTCTACTCCGCTGAGAACGCTGAAAGTGAAGGAGTTGAAGGGAAATCTTACCTGTGGAACATAAGCGAACTGAAGAAAATACTGTCAAAAGGTGAGTTAAAGCTTATTACACGGGTTTATAATATTAACTCGATGGGCAATCTGTTAGGCAAGAGAGGTGAATGGGAGAAAGGTGTGAACATCTTTTACAGGACAGAGTCCTTCAAGAAATCGGCTCAATCACTTGGTCTGAATATAAAAGTCTTTAAGAGGCGTTTGGATAAGGTGATTGCTAAACTGCTAAAGATACGCAACAAACGAGTTCTTCCCCACAAAGATGATAAGGTCTTGACTGATTGGAACGGTATGATGATCGCCTCACTAGCTAAAGGTTCCAGGGTATTTAATGAACCTTTATATGCTGAGAAGGCAAAGAAAGCCGCAGATTTTATTCTCCAGAAGATGGACAAAGAGAAGGGTCTATTACACCGCTACCGTCTGGGTGAAGCAGGGATTTTAGCCTATGCCGATGATTACGCTTTCTTGATTTGGGGGCTGATCGAACTTTATGAGACTACTTTTGAGATAAAATACCTTCAGAAAGCCCTTGAACTGAATGACAAGTTCATTAAGCATCACTGGGACAAGAAAAATGGGGGGTTTTATTTCACATCCGAAAAAGGCGAAAACCTTCTTTTTCGTAGTAAGGAAAGCTATGATGGGGCCATTCCTTCGTCTAACTCTCTTGCTATGCTAAACTTGATCCGACTGGCCCGGATGACAGGCAATACAGACCTTGAGGAGAAGGCATCTCAAACCGGAAAGGCTTTTTCCAAAACCATTAGCGTCTCCCCTTCAAGCTATACTCAGTGGATGGTCGCTTTGGATTTCGCTATAGGCCCATCCTATGAAGTGGTTATCACTGGGAGAAAGGATTCCAAAGATACCAAAGATATGATTAAGGCTCTCACAAAGCCATTCATACCCAATCATGTTGTTCTTTTTCGTCCCAGCGAAGAGGAATCCCCTGAGATCATCCGATTGGCCGAGTTCACCAAATACCAACTAGCTATCAATAAGAAAGCTACAGCTTACGTTTGTCTGAAGTTCAACTGTAAGGAACCTACAACGAGTATCCAGACAATGCTTAAGCTCCTTGGAGTGAAGTGAAGGGCCTTTGGATTAGCCTATGACCGGATATTGAGGAATATCCAGAAAACTATTGAAACAAGTTATTATCCATTATTTATAGTAGCTTACCGCTGATAAAGTGTTATATTTATCAATAGTTGGATCACTATGTAATACTCCTTTTTACTGACCAGGGAAATTATGACGTACAAAACAATCGCCAGTGTCTTTTACCTACTGCTGTTAGTACTTTCAGCCTGTAAAACAGGGCAACAGGCCAATCCATTAGAAAAATACACGATTGATCAGTTCATGCAAATCCTTTCAGCCAGTGGATTAAAAACAGGTACCAATGGATTTACTATTTATAGCACCTGGTCCAGGGAAACGGGAGGCGTCTCACAAATCTTTCAATGGAAATTAGGTGTCCAAAAGCCTAAACAGTTGTCTTTCTTTAAAGACGGTCTGGATGGTTATTCCTTGTCTCCTGATGGAGAGTATATTGTAGCATTGGCTTCCAGAGGAGGGGATGAACAATCCAAGCTGTGGCTCTATAACACAGGGCTTAATAAATGGAAAGAATTGCCTGCCAAGGAGAAAGCCAGGTATCTTGGGATCCGCTGGCATCGATCCAGTCGATACTTCTTCTACAGTGCCAATGAAGACAATGGCAGAGACTTTAATATTTATATTTACAACGTCCAAACCCATCAGAAGGATAAAGTAATCACCTTAAAAGGATTCAACTATGTTAGAGACTCTGATAAATCAGGGGATAAGTTAATTATTCTCTCCTACAAAGGAAACGAGGAGACACGGCCTTTTATTTACGACCGGGTGAAAAAGAAATTAACCCCCATACTCTGGAAGGAAGGGGAAAAACATGTCTTTGGCAACCTTTTCTTTAGTGATGACGAAAAGTCCATCTATCTTTTGACCAACCTGTTCTCAGAGTACAACACTCTGGCCGAATACCATATACTAAGCCGGAAAGTGACTCCCAGACTCCAAAAATTGACCCAGAAATGGGATATGACCGATATAGACTTCGATCTGAAAAGAAAGCTGTTCTCAGTCACGATCAATGAGGAGGGTTATAAGAAAGTTTTTATCACGTCCCCTTCAGACTGGGTAAACAGAGAGTTTAAACCCCTTGGCGATGGGAGGTATGGGATTTCCAGGATCACAGAAGATAAAATATACTTCAGCTTT
>CAJXGR010000126.1 GCA_913053665.1 uncultured Spirochaetia bacterium | reverse complement strand
CGTGATATGTCTTCCACCATTTTTAATGACTCAGTGATAATGGATGATTGATACAAGATGAGATGGACCACTTCAGAAATAAATGATCTGATCTCTTCAACAGATCGTTTGGAGGACTCAATTTGATCGATTAGATGTTTCATTTTTTCTTTGACGACTTTTAGTAATGAGTTGGCACTTAATATCCCGATATATTTGTTTTTATCCGTGATAATGGCAATACCATCTGGATTCTTTTTGGTGGATAACAAATCCATCAGTTCACTCATAGGGGTATTGATGTCTATAATAGGACATTGAGACAGAAATTGCGTGATGGACTTCTTTTTGATTAGATAGGCACCATACAAAGAGTAAGCATAATTCTTAAGATCCTTTTCCCTGATAAGGCCTATGGGAAAATCATCCGGGTTGAGTATGGGAAGAATGTTTTTACTGTCCTGTGAGCGAAAATAGTTAAAGACATCCCACATTCCTGAATGAATATGGGTGGCAATATAATATTCAATATGTTTGTAGAGGGGCTTGTCAATGGCTTTTATGGTGGCTTTGAGTTCTCCCTTTATAAAAATCATTATTTGCTCTCTAGTTGTTCGGAAAGCGTTCATTATTTCTTCCAGAGTTCCTTCTGCTTTAGCGGGATCGGGAAACCCTTTGTGAATAAGTTTAGCCTGTTTTAAATAAGTAGGGCAGCTTTCGTGAGCATTGTCGCAGACAGTCACCACAAGATCAAAGTCAATGTCACTTAGAGTACTGACTAATTTGGATTGCTGCTTTGAGATGTCAATGGTTTTTTCAGCCATCACCTTGACAGCATAAGGATTTAAACCATGGGTTTCTATTCCGGCCGAATAAAAGTCATAATGATCGTCTAAATAATGTCTTGCCAAACCTTCAGCTATCTGACTTCTACAAGAATTACCCGTACACAGGAAAAGAACTTTCTTTTTGTCCATGTTTCGCTCTTCCTTATTGCTTTTCATCATTTTAATCCATTAGTTAGCCTTCTGGAGGTTTAATTTGATCAATCTCACTGCCGAATGATCCCATTTTCTTTGCAGATATTTAGGGTTCACAAGATCATTGGTTTGAAACTGATCCACTAACTCTTTAAGCTTCTCAACGTTATCTGTATTTTGCTCCCCTGTTATGGACATACTGGACACATTAGACGATAATTTATACACACTGGTGGACAGGTTATCCATCCCACTTTTGGCATCGGTTGAAATCTTACGAAGATGGCCCATAGACTGAGTGATGCTACTTGCTCTAGTTTTCATCTCACCAGAAGATGATTTAACCTCTTCTGTCAGACTGATAAGAGAATCCAGTACTTCCATCATTTGCTGGCTTCCTGTAGACATTTCCCGGGTAGCATTTCTTGTCTCTAGCATACCTTGTGTGACCTCTTTAATTTCTTTTACAATATCAGAAAAGACCTTGGCAGTTTTATCCGATGATTCTTTCGATATATGAATAAGTTGGATGATTTCTTTTAAGGACTTTGTGATTTCTTTTGAGTTTTTTGCAGAACGATCCGCCAGGTTTCGTACTTCCTCAGCGACAACAGCAAACCCAAGACCTGCTTCGCCTGCATGAGCCGCCTCAATAGCGGCATTCATAGACAAAAGATGAGTCTGCTCCGCGATTTCATTAATAATTTCAGTCATCCCCAAGATGATATTTGTTGAGTCCACCACTTTCTGAATCACTTCTGTGGTGTCACTCATTTCCTTTTCCCCTTCTTGAGCCATTGTTTCAAGTTTGGTGGTGATGTTAAGCTTAGTCTCAACCACCTGGTCGATATTTTGAATGGCGGCAGACATTTCTTCAATAGAAGCCGATGATTCTGTGATAGAAGATGCCTGGCTTGCAATGAGATCCACAATATTGGCGATGAACTTGTCAACATCGATGGCTGATTGGGTGGATATACAAATTTCCCGATCAAGGTGAGTGATCTTACTGTTCATTTCCTTAATATTGTTGACCTGGTCTCTTGCTACTTCAGACAAAGAATAGGCTGATTCATTGATCTCTTCACCGTTGTGAGAGACCATTGTTGAGACCTCATCAATAGCTGTTATCATTTTAATAAGACTATCTCTCATATACACCAGGTTTTTAGCAAGTTCTCCGGTTTCCTCTTTGGTGTTGATATTAGCTGTGGCGGTTAAATCACCTCTAGCAATATCTTTAGCAAAGTTAACCCCTTTCATGATTGGGATGGTAATGGATTTCGCAAGGATGGTATTGAACACCGTGGTGAAAATAATGAGTCCAACAAAGAATACGAACAAATATATGGACATATCCTGAATGAGAGTCGTTAAAATCCCCCCCCGTCTTTTGCTAATCTCAGTCAGTCTCTTTTCTATAGTATGATAGGCTTCTGATGCCGGGAGAGTATTGACCTGTATCGCCTGATCAATCTGTTTTATAGGGAGCCCTTCCGATCTGAGCTTTTTGGCTTTTTTCAGTTCATTGTGATATTCAATGGCTATTTTTTCTAATTTATTGAGGGCGGTCATTTCCCGTTCTTTATCTTCAGAAGAGCTATTGATAAGCTTTTTATAATTCTTGATGGTTTCTTTTAATCGTTTAAGATTCCCTTCAAATCGTGAAATATACTTCATTTCACCCCTCAGGACATAGTTCTTGAAGTTATCCACCATACTTCTATGGCCCAGTGAGGCTTTTATGCTGGATAAATATCTTTCTCGGGCAATAATCTGGTGCTGATGATTATTCCAGATTCTTTCAATGTTATCGAGGGTATTATTTAAGACAGACCAGATAAATAAAAGGGCTAAAGCGCTTACTGCTGACAAGAGCCAGGTTTTGTGACTTATTTTAAGATTCCTGTACCACTTAATCATAAAATATCCTTATAAAGCTAATTCTCTTTAATATAGAGGTTTTTTGTTAAGAAATAATTAAGGAAGTCTTATTTTTTTATTAAGGAAGCGTTAAAAATCAAGTTCCCGATAGGGTAATAAAACTTTGGTTCTTTATATTTTTCAGATTGATGAAGGGGTAGAACAGGGAATCTGTTGAATTAGTCTTCGTCTCCTAATTATGAAAACACTAATTTTATATATACCAGCCTGTTGTAGGGGCGACCCGCTGGGTCGCCCCTACAACAGGCTGGTAATGCGACAGTTTCCAGACATTCTGTCTGTTCTACCCCTTCCGCCTGAAGAAACCCTGAAGCATCCCCGAAGAATCTTTTGAACAGAAACAGGTCATCGAGGGGCAGCTGTTCTTGATCTTGTTCCCTCTCCCTATTTATTTTCTTTTTTGACAGGATGTGCATGATTCAATGAAATGAGAAGTGGATTATCCTGTCAATTATATGATGGGATCTCAAAAACGGGAATCTATTTTTTAACGCCTCCTTAGTTGAACAGATTCCATGAGATCAGTTTCATTGTGTCCAAAAGGGTATTTTGTGTCCCCAGGGCAACGGTTGGCTCAAAACCCACATGAGACATGCAGTTGCTACACCTTTTATCTTTACCTGGACCATAGTTCTCCCATTGAACCTGCTCTTTCAAGTCTTTGTAGGTATCGAAGTGGCCGTCAGTAATGAGATAGCATGGAGCCTTCCACCCCGACAGGTTTCTGGTCACGTTTGCCCAAAGACTGCATTCCAAATCCTTGTCTCCTTTAAGGAAATCACGATAGATGGGTGTGGAATACCATGAGAACTGACTGGAACTCTCATCTATTCTCCTGAACTTTTCTTTTATGTCATTGCGATCCAAAAAGATGGATGGATCACATTCCTCAAAGCCATAGGCGGGGGAAATCAGTATCCCATCCACATTGAGTTCTGTTAGCATAGAAAATAACCTGATGACATCAGCCGTATCGGTGTCCCTATAAATCGTTGTATTGGTACAAACTTGGAAGCCTGCTTCTTTAAGCATCTTGATTGCGTGGATGGCTTTGTCAAAGACACCTTTTTGCATCACTATTTTGTCATGATAATCTTTTGTGCCATCTAAATGGATATTGAACAGAAGGTAAGGACTTGGCTGGAAGCGTTCTATAACTTTTGAAACCAGTACACCATTGCTACACAAATAGATATGGCGTTTGCGTTTTATGATCTCCTGGACTAACACATCTATTTGGGGATACATGAGGGGTTCTCCCCCGCATAGACTGACTACAGGGGCTTCGCATTCATCAACCGACTGGATACACTCTTCCAAAGATAGCTTGGAGCTAATGCTGTCTTCGTATTCCCGAATCCGCCCACATCCAACACAAGAAAGATTACAAGCATGGAGTGGTTCCAGCATGAGAACAAGGGGGAAATGTTTTTCTCTTGCTAACTTCTTTTTAATTAGATACTTGCTGAGCCGCCACGTGAGTGATATAGGGAATCTCAAGAATTATCCATCTGTTACAAAGACTTAGCTGCTGATACTGAATGTGGACGGTTCTAAGGATGAGCCATCCAGCCTGCCAAGCTCCCTGATCTTTTGCTTAACCTTGGCCAGCGAGAATCCTCCAGACTCTGCAAAGATGCTTTTGGCTTTAAGAAAATAGTCTTTTGCCTTCCTTAACTCGCCTTTTTTTTGATATAAGACGCCAAAATAATAATAACTGACCCCTTTAATCTCACTGGTTTCATAATCTTCACGAAGATAGATGGATCGTTTTAAAAAGACTTCTGCTTTTTCGTATTCTTTTTTTGCGATATAAAGCTCCGCAAAGTGATTGTAAAGATCAGAACGAAAGTCTATTTTCCCCGGCTCACTTAACTTATAAGACGCTATATAGTGGTAGAGCGCGCGATCATACTGCTTTTTCAGGAAATATACTTGGCCCAGATTTTTGTAATCCACTGCCAATTGGCTTTTTGCGTTTAAAATCTTACTGATCCTGAAAGCCATCTTATAATATTTATGGCCCTTCTTAAGATTCCCTTCCAAACGGTAAATATGCCCCATAGAACTGTACAACCTAGAAAGAAAAAGGGTATTCAAATTATCAGTTAAGGGGATGGCCTTCTCATAAAAGCTTTTAGCACGTTTATAGTTTTTTATTTCGTAATACAACTCGCCTAAATTGTAATATATCTTTGCCGATAACTTCTTGTTCACGGGGGAATCCATGATATCCAATGCGTGTTGAAAGTATTGGATCGCTGTTGGGTACTTATGTCTGGATTTATAAACAAAACCTATATTATTCAAAACAACGATCAGTTCGGTTCTTTCAGAGTCGTCTAGGAGGGATAGTTTCACTTTATTCTGGATAGCTGTGATTCGATCCTTTATGGGACGAACGTTTAATTGAAGTTGAAGAGAGACATAGTAGTGTTTCTGTAGGAGTAGATAGCTTTTGGTATAATCCTTATTTTTCAGATAAATCTCAGTGTATTTACTATAGCAATTTGCAAGCTGGATATTCACATCTGCATGGCTGGAAGCTTTAATGCCCAATTGATAGGTGTACTTGGCCTTTGCATTCAAGCCCATGCTTTGAAAAAGATCTCCTAAGCGAGTGTAGATCATGGTTAATCTTTTATAGGCCCCTGAAGACTTAGCAATATGATGGCTTTTTTTATAAAACTCCAAGGCTTTAGAGTAGTTTTCCTGATCTTTTTGAACATCCCCTAGATAAATGTAGATAGAACCCACTTGAATCTTGTCTTTAAGTTTGGAATAAATCTCTAAGGCTTTGCCGAAGTAGGTATTAGCCAATTTATAATTGCTTTGGCTTTTGTATACAAGTCCAAGAGATACGAAATTATCAGCTTGACCCTTTAAATGATGATGTTTTGTATGGATTTTAATGGACTTCTGATTAAACCGAATGGCTTGAGTATTATTTTTTAAATGGCGATAAGTATCTGCTAACTTAGCATATAACTCGGCTTTTTTTAAAGAGTTATTTTCTCTTTTAAGGAATGAAAGAGCTTTATAATAATGAGACAGGGCTTTTTGATACTTTGTTTGAGCCGTAAAAAGATCGCCCAAATCTGTATATGTCAATGATAAAAGACTGGAGTTTTTAGACTTGGCGAGTAATCTCACTGTCTGACTGAAGTATTTTCTTGAGAGATCATATTTTTTAAGGCCGAGGTAAATACGAGCAATTTTCCTATAGGACGTATAGGAGTCAGGATTGAGCCTTCGAGCCTCACGAAAGTACGTGAGAGCCTCTATTTTATCCCCCCTGGATAAAAGTTCATTGCCCTGCAAGTAGTAGGATTTGGCTTCTTCGGCTTGGGATTGATCTAGCGAATAAAGTGAGTGAGAAAGGAATAAAAGTAAAATAATATATAATGACCCTTGTCTTCTACTAAACATAGGTATCCTCTTAATGTATGGTTCTTGTAAAGATAAGACCTATTGGTGAAAAGGCAAATAATTTATTACATTTATTCTTACTATTTCACATAAAAGGTAATCGACATCTTTCCGAATACCGGTTAACAAAACTAAAAAGAGTGTCACGTCCTAAAAAAATGTCATTTTTTTAGGACGTGACAATGGACTCGCTCTGAAAAAGCCTGCAGGTTGAATTTCCCAGTCCGACAGAAAGTTAGCCATTTTAACTTATTCCAAACTCACGTTAATTAATAATTTTTTGAAGTTAATGTTAATTTTGTATATATTTTACTATAAATGATTCTAATTTGCTATTGGTAAATATGGGCTGATGGTTTCGTAGGAATAAATCTGTGTGTCTGTCCTAGAAGAGGATAGACGCACAGGTCTATTCATAGATCAGTGTGATGTTTAATTACTTCTAATTTTTATCATAAGGTAAAACAATGATTTAAAATATTTACTTTGGTATTTACGATGAACTCAAGTAAGTTTAAAATTGACTTGTCCTCTCTCAATGAGGGCCAAAAATTGGCTGTGACAACAACAGAAGGCCCTGTATTAATCATAGCAGGTCCGGGATCGGGAAAAACAAAAACCCTTGTAGATCGAATAATCTATCTCATCGCAGAAAAAAATGTGACCCCTGAAAACATAATGGTCTCCACGTTCACTGAAAAAGCCTCAAAAGAACTCATCACTCGTGTCTCCAATAAAGTCCCAACCCTTAACATTAATGAAATGTACATAGGGACCCTCCATTCCATCTTCCTTAGAATCCTGGAAGAAAATCGGGAATTCACCCGATTAAAAAGAAATTACCGCCTCCTCGATCAATTCGACCAGCAATACCTCATCTACCAGAACATGGCTGAATTTGACGCCCTGGACAATATGGATTCTCTCCTTGAAGATGAAAAAAGCAGATGGAAAAAAGCAAATATTATTATGAATTGGTTAAACAAGGTGGGTGAAGAATCTGTGGACGAAAATAAGTTAAGGGAGTCAAAAGATAGCTCTCTAATCGCCCTGGCAGAAACTCAAACACTTTACAACACTCTATTAAAAAAAGAAAACGCCTTGGACTTTTCTACCATACAATCAGAAACTTTTGAACTTCTTGACAACCATCCTCCCGTTCTAAAAACCCTCCAAAAAAAGATCAAATACATCATGGTCGATGAATATCAAGACACAAACACCATCCAGGAGCTTATCCTCTTAAAGCTGGCGAGTAGAAACAAAAATATCTGCGTGGTGGGTGATGATGACCAGGGTCTCTATCGCTTCAGGGGAGCCACCATAAGAAATATCCTGGAGTTCCCTGATAATTTCAGTCAAAAGGAATGCAAGAAAATCTACCTCTCCATCAATTATAGAAGCCACCCAAAAATCATAGACTTCTTCAATAACTTCATGATCTCTCAGAATTGGGAAATGGACGGAAAGCAATTTAGGTTTCAAAAAGATATCATTCCTAACGAAAAGAAAACCTTCATTGAAAGGCCCTCTGTCATAAAAGTTTCTGGCGAAACGGGAAAAGACAATTGGCACGAAGACGTCTATAATTTCCTGATAGAACTAAAAAACAGTGATAGAATAACAGACTACAACCAGGTCGCCTTCTTGTTCAAATCGGTTCGGAGCGATAAAGTCACGGCTCTCGCCAATTTCCTTGAAACCCAAGGCATCAATGTCTTTTCCCCCAGATCAAAATTATTCTTTGCTAGAGAGGAAATCAGGCTTCTTATCGGTGCCGTCATATTTTTATTCCCCCAATTCAAAGACCTGAGAGAAGATATAAAAGGCCCTGTCATAGGATATTATGAAGACTGTCTAGGCTTATTCGCCCAAGCCCTCCAGCAAAAAGAGAATCTGGACCTCTTAAAATGGGCTAAAACAAAAGCTCTGGATCACGAAAACATCATTAAAAACACCACCACAAATGAAGACATTAAACTCTTTAACATGCCACTAACCATAGCGTCTTGCCAAACAATGTTTAAGTAAGATTTACCTGCCCATTGGTAGTTAACGGCAACTGGGGCAGGGTGGTTAGCAACATAATCATCAAGCCAAGCCACTACTTTACTCG
>CAJXGR010000125.1 GCA_913053665.1 uncultured Spirochaetia bacterium | reverse complement strand
TTCATTGTTCCGAAGAACTTTGGGAAAATCCATTAAACATTAAAACAGGAATGAATGAAAAACAATTAAATGAATTAAGGATTGGCTGGGATTTGTTGATAGATATTGATAGCAAATATTTGGATTATAGTAAAATTCTTGCAAAGCAAATAATTAAAATTTTAAACTTTCATGGTGTGAAAAATTTTGGAATTAAATTTTCAGGAAGCAAGGGCTTTCATATGATTATTCCGTGGAAATCTTTTCCAAAGGAAATAAATAATGTAAAAACTTCAGATATGTTTCCTGAGTGGCCAAGAATTGTTCTAAATTACATAACTGAAAAAACAAAGCCATTGCTGATAAAAGAAATCACAAAATTAACAATAAAAAATAAATATGTCCTTGATTTTGAGTCAGCGCAAAAAGTCATGCCAGATATTATTTTAGTTTCTCCAAGACATTTGTTTAGAATGCCTTATTCTTTGCACGAAAAAACAGCATTAGCAAGCATTGTTTTATCTCCTGAAGAAATTTCAAATTTTCAGCCAAAAGATGCAAACCCTATAAAAGCAAAAGTAAAAAAATTAAAAGACTCCTATGATGAACTTTTACAAAATCCCAGCATGATAGAAAAAGTAAAAGAAGAAAGTAATATTAATCTATACGAGTTTTCAAATATGAGTCCTGAAGGATTTAAAACCCTTCAAGAGTTTCTAAATAAACTTCAGAAAATGGAAGGAACTGATACTGAAGAAATACTTTTGGAAGTTCTTTCCCTATTACCATCGAAATATAAGTTTAACTTAGCTGCCTATAGGTTTTGGGATTTATAATTTTAAGAAAATCGAAGACATTTTAAAGTCCATCCCTTCCGTAAATTGCTTTTCTCATAGTACAATCCATTCTGATGATGAATACTGGACAATTGACGATAAAAGCGGCCATCAAATAATTGTTATGGTTTGTTATATGAAAGGTAATAAAAAAATTGCAGATGGCTTTATTTATAAAGAAGTCGTTTTAAATATTAGACACTTTATGAGACAAGTACGTGCAGATGATAAAATAGATTTATTAGAGAATTGTAAATTACAAGATAGTTTGTTTTAAGGAGTCATTCCGAAAAAATTATAGGGTATTTTAAGGATTAAAATCATAATTGAGCCTCAAAATATCGATACTCATCAAGGGGAATGAGTTAGATGGATACTAATCATTCGTCAGATGCTCCAATCAATTGACTGATCCATAGATCATGGGAAACAAGATGCCCAAACCAAGTCTTCTCATCTTTGGCGAAAGCTATCACAACAGCAATCTCTTTTACAAGACGCGTTTCCTCACAAGCCACCCTCTTGTCTACCTGGAACACGCAGGTGAATCTATCTTAGTGACATCCACAGCTGATCTGGACCAGGCTGAGAAAGAGTCCAGGGTGTCTAAAATCTATTCCTACTCCTACTTTCACTATGTAAAGCATATCAAGAAGCTGGGTCACAAGGATTTAGCCTTTCTCTTTATGTTAAAAGAGATCTTAAACCATTATAAAATCACTCAGTTCACCGTCCCAAAGGATTTCCCTGTATTTTTTGCTAACGGCCTTATCAAGTCCGGCTTTCAGATTCACATCGACTGTGACTTCCTTGTCAAAGAGAGGAGTATTAAAAGCCCTGAGGAGATCCAAATGATCCAGGAAACACAATACGCTCTGGAAAAGGGAATGGCAAAAGCAGAGCGAATTATACGCGAGGCTCACATTGGAAAAGACGGCTTATTATACCATAATGACAACGGCTTAACCACGAAAGACCTGAAGAAAGCCATTGAGTTGACCCTCCTGAAGGAAGGCTGTCATCTCTTTGACATCATCGTGGCTTGCGGGAAAAACGGATCCGATCCCCATTACTTTGGAGAAAGTGCTCTATGGGCGAACAAGCCGATCATGATTGATATTTTCCCCTTCCACAGCAAACATCGCTATTTTGCAGACACCACACGAAGCTTTATCAAGAAAGGCAGGGACGATAAGGCCTATCGGATGCATGAGTCTGTCTTAAAAGCCCAAAAGCGAGTCATTAGTGAGATTAAAGCAGGTGTCACGGGATCACAGCTTTATCAAACAGCCTGTGACTCTTTTAATAGTGATGGTTTCCTCACATTGAGGGAGCAAAAGCCTACAGAGCCTATGCTTGAGAAGGGGTTTATCCATTCTCTGGGTCATGGGCTGGGTTTAGACGTCCACGAGCCGCCTTTTCTTTTCAGCCAACCTATTGAACTCAAAGCGGGTAATATAATCACGATTGAGCCAGGATTGTATGATCCAGAAGGGGGGGGAGTGAGGATAGAAGACCTGGTCCTGGTTACAGAAGATTCCTGTAAGCTCATTACCCAATACCATAAAGAGTTTAACATCAATTAATGGCTTAAACCCCTGATCAATGGACATATCTACGATGGGATATATTAATAAGTAGGGCTACAGCAATAAGATTGGTTATAAGGGAGGAACCTCCCGCACTGAGAAAGGGCAGAGGGATTCCCATAACGGGAAGAATCCCTACAGACATCCCCAGGTTTACAAAGATATGGCTAAAGAACATAGTCGTAATCCCTGCTGCCAAGAGGGTTCCAAAGTAGTCCTTAGACTGGTAGGCGATCATAAGGCCCCGATAAATCAGAAGGGAATAAAGAAACAAAATAGCAAGTGAACCCAAATATCCCCACTCTTCACCGATTACGGCAAAGATAAAGTCAGTTTCTATCTCAGGGACATAGTTTAGAGTGGTTTGAGGCCCTTTGCCCAAGCCATGACCAAGGATTCCACCTGAACCGATGGCCACAATACTTTGCCACTGGTTATATCCAGCCCCATGACGATTCGCATCAAGATCAACAACTGTTGTCAGCCGAGAAACATGGTAGGGTTTCAGATACATTTGTCCTAAAATGGACCATGAAATACCAATGGCTAATACAAGCCAAACCATTGAGGAGTAGTAAAATACTTTAACTTTAAAGAGTTTGTATAATAGAAACATCAACACAACAGCCCCAAAACACAGGGCGGCAATTTTCAAGGTGAAAAAAGCCAGGACGTTCTTCATTTTTTTGGTCTTTTCCCTGAGTAGAGTTTGGTTTCGCTTCTCAAGCTTCTTTCGTTTAGACCCCAGGACATTCAAAGAGACGATTTTTGTTTTATTCAGTTCATTGATATCCTCTTTGCTGAAGGCCGCCGAGTAATAAAAGTTGAGTTGACTGATTTTACTTGCCTGATTCTGCTTCAAGAGTTCCTGAGACGTTTTGATGTGATATAGGGGATAAAGAGTGAATGTCAGTGAGATGATGCCAACAAATACGATAGCAAGAAGATGGCTGATCCGGGTGCCTCCAAGAAGAAGCATCACCAGGGTGATGGGAATGTAGACCAGTGCCGTTCCCGGATCCGGCTGGATCATGATCAACGCAAGGATGGGTAGGGGTAACGCTAAGCTGATCATCAAAGTAGGGAAGTGGTGTATGTTTTTGGAGGACTTATCAATAAATCGGGCCAAAACAAAAATAATGAAGAGTTTAGACATTTCAGAGGGCTGAAAAGAAAACCAATTGCCAATGGAAATCCAGCTTTTGGCATTATTGATTTCTTTTGGAAAAATGAGAGGAGGCTTGAATGGAAGGATCACGTAAATCAATAGAAATAAAGAAGTGCCATAAAAGATAATCCAATAGACACTTAGTTTCTGGTAATTAAAAAACAGAAAAAAGCCAAACAGTAAAACTCCAGGTATGAGAAAGAGAATTTGCTTGAAATAATGTTGTTGATACGTGTCGACTTTACTGTGACTTCCAGCACTATAGATAAATACAATACCTGTAATCACAAGGGCCAGGACTGTGAGGATCAGTCCAAAGTCTAGATTGTAGCGGCTTGTCAGGCTGGTCGATTTGTTCATGAACTCCCCTCTTACTCATCTAATAACAATGACTTAAGGATTAAAAACCATCGTCATCCCCATGATTATTCTTTCTGAGGCGTTTATCCTCTGCTTCCAGCATTCTTTTTATCCGATCATTTTCTTCTTTTCTTGGGGTGACCCGGATTTTTGTATGGGTTGATTTTTCCTGATTCCGTATACGCCGATCTCTCTCTTTATTTTTCCTTTTTTCTTCGTTTTCACGATTTATTTGGAGTCTTTTTTCTCTATCTTGAAGGGCTTTGAGTTTTTGCTTTATTCGTTCTATTTTAGCCTGCTCAAGCTTTTCCTTGAGTTTCTTTTGTTTCTCACGCTCCCGTTGCTTGGCTTCATGCTCTCGTCGCTTGGCCTCACGCTCTCGATCCTTTTTATTCAATGAATTATCTTTTTTATGATCCAATAACCCGTTTCCATCTTTTGAAGGTTTTTTATGATGGGTTCTGGATAAATCCTTAGTGAGTCTAGGCTTGGATGATTTACTCCCATCGCCTTTGCGACTCTTGGAGGCGGGAATGTAAGAAGAGAATTGATGATGTTTTAATTTAAGCTGACTTAAGAGAATCTCTTTAGGATCCTTTTTAGGAGGATTGAGAGGTTCATCATCAATAAGATCGTCTTCTATTTTACTTTCCAGTTCATTGGAAACATCAAAAAGATCGCGTCCCATTTCTTCTTGTGTGTCAAACAATGAGGTCTGCTCAAAGTAATATTTTATAATGGCTGCAGCAATGGGTGCCGCGATCGCTCCACCTCCCCCTTCTGATGAGTTTTCTACTAGAACTGTCACAGCAATCCGCTTATTAATATCCTTTTCATTGTAGGGAGCGTAGCCGGTGAACCATGCATGAGGTGATCCAAAGGGGTTCTGAGCCGTACTGGTTTTTCCGGCAATTAAATACTCCCTGGAGTAATTAGCCCACCTGGCTGTTCCATTCTCAACCACACCCCTTAAAGCCTTATCCAGGATCTCCAAGGTTTTGGGGGATATATTGACCTTTTTAAGTACTTTGTTTGGAACAACTTTTTCAGCCTTTGCGTCTATTTTTGCCTTAATCACACTGGGTGTCACCACTTTGTCCTTTTTAATGATATCTATAATCTGTCTGACAAGAGCCGTATTGGCTTTCCTATTGATACTTTTATCTCGAATGATGACTTTGGGATTGATGATTCCTTTATGAACCACAAGATCAACGATCTTTTTGATGGTTATTTCATTCGTCACAAGACTGGGATCCACAGTTTTCAGTATGATATGGGGTTTATAAAGGGTTCCATTTGCGGCAATAATAGAAATGATGTTGTGAACCTGGATGGGTGGGAGAGACATATAACCTTGGCCTATTGAGTGATTTATCGTGTCTCCCGGATTCCAATGACCTCTATCATAGCCTTTAGCCTTCTTCCAGGCTTTGTTGGGCAGAATGCCCCGATAACTTTGCCCAGCCTCAAGTTTGATAATCTCTCCTAGACGGAATTTTTTGCTTTGCTTATAAATTATTGGCCATCCCAGCCTTAATCCCAAGTGATAAAAATAGGAATTACAGGACTTTTCGATGGCCTGAATCATGTTAACTGTGCCATGGACATTGTTGCACTTGAACACACGATTCCCTACGATCAATTCTCCCGTACATGTGTAGGTGGTTTTAGGAGAGATATTATTCTCCAGAGCTGTCGCAGCAACTATTATTTTAAATATTGAGCCGGGTGAATAAATCCCTCGAAGGGGTCGGTTTACGTGGATTCCTTTAATTCCTTTATACTTCAGATTTGGGTTCCCTTTACGACTCACATAGTCGTTTGAATCAACGGAGGGATTGCTGACGAAGGCTAAAATCTCCCCTGTGGCTGGTTTAGATACAATGACAGCACCCCTACGACCATTCATAGCCCTTTTAGCCACTTCCTGAAGGTTTTTATCGATGGTGAGATATATATTATGACCTACCTTGCTCTCCCTAATAACTTTAGTGGACTCTTCAATGGGTTGACCGATTGAGTTGATGAGACGATTGGCTCGTCCGTCCTCACCCCGTAATAAGTAGTCTTGATATTGTTCCAGACCTCTTTTGCCTAAGATCGTGTCTTTCTCGTAGTAGGGGTTGTTATCAAACTCGTTGTACAAACCGCTTTCCAGATTGACTTTAAGCCCTTTGTATTCTCTATGATGCCTCTCCCACCTTGTCTTACCAATGACCCCTGTGTATCCCAATAAATGAGACAGACTGTTTTTCATGGGATAAAAGCGGGTGGATCCAGCTTTCATGTCCACTCCCTTCAGGTATTTTTTATTTTCATAAAGCTGGGAGTAGACATCTCGATCAAGGTTTCGCCTGATTACCACAGGAATAAAGGGATTCTCTCTCTTGATTGCTTTCTCCAGAGACTTAATTGGGATTTTTAATTTCCATGAAAGAAGTTCAAGTAATCTTTTGCGATAACGCTTTTCTTTGCCATTATTTTTGGGGAAATAGGCCGGAGTGATCAAAAGGGAAAAGGCTGGACGATTATCCACCATCACATTATGATTTCTATCGAAGATCAGCCCACGATTAGCAATCAGTCTCACGGGTCTCAGGGTGTTTCTTTGGGCATAGATCTGATAATCATCTTTTTTAATGATCTGTATGTGAGTTAATTTCAATAACAGGATCAGAAAAACCGTGATGAATAAGCCCGCTATAAACAATATCCGATTACGAAAGCTTTGACGCTGATTAGGTTTTAAGGATGCTTCCAACATACAATCACCTCAATAGTTAGATTTCTTTTTCTAAAGATAGATTCAGTTTATTCAGCAATTTAAAGATAAAGGGTGCTAAAAAGGCGTTCACTAAAGTCTCAACAAGAACAATATCCAAAAGGAAGTCCAACAAACCGGACTTTTTATACAATGTAAACGTGTCTGGTAATATCTGATTACCAATCAGATACATGGCTTCTTTTACAAGTGTTCCAATAAATACAAGAGAAAATATAGTAGAAAAGTTCTCTGTAAAGATCTTTTTATGTAAGTTACCAGCCCCGAAACCTATCAGGGTTTTAATGAGTATATTCACCCCAAACTGTTTACCAGAAGGCAAATCTTCAAGTAAGCCTCCTAAAAACCCGGTCGTTTGGCCAGTCATCACCCCCCCCTTAAAGCCAAAGTAGAGGGTAAGGATGAGGACTATATCAGGTTTTCCCCAGCCTGGCAGGAGTTTATCCAACAAAACAGATTGGAGAAGCACTGATACAAATAAAATAAGAAACCGAAATATGTAGCCCCTCATTTTACCTCATCGATTCGATTAATTTCATTAATTGCTTCGGCAGCTCCTTTTTCAATACAAAAACAGAGCTTAGACGAGAGTATTCCACATGGGGCGTCACCCTGAACCTTTTCTCATTGCTGGACTCATCCGAAAGATCTTCTTTGATAAACCCCACTTTAATCCCCCGTGGAAAGATACTTTGTTCCCCTGAGGTGACCAATTCTTCGTTGATCAGAGTCTCTTCTCCTACTAGATCAATGCTTTTATCAACGTTAGTGAGCGATAAGCCCTGACTATAACTTCCAAAACCCTTTATAAACCCGGTGTACTCTGAATAAAGGGGACTTTTTAGTTTTACATGAATAATACAATCGGGATCTGTGATAGGGAGGATTCTAGCGGCCAATTCGGTGACCTGATCGATCTTACCCACCACAACCTGTTCCAGAGTTTCAGGGTGACCCTCTCTTCTGAGCAATTGAAAGGCAATAACCGGCATGCTTTTCTTAATACCATGATGACGTCCCTTATTGATGATAAACGTTGGGAAGTAGTTATTGGGGCTTCTCATCACAATATCAGCCGCTATACTCTCCACTGAAGAGGGGACGAGTTTTGGGATCACTGCCTTGTAATCGATCATCTTCTTGAGACGATTGATTTCTTGTTGTAATAATTCTACATTCTCAAAGGAGGCCTGCTTTTTTTCCAGCTCCTTCTCCAGAAGCTTCATTTTCTCAAGACGTTCATTGTAGTATAGGAGGTTGTTCCAGAGGGAACTAATGGTGTTAGTCGTGCCAGTCAGGAGTTCTGCAAAGGGTAGGGTCACAAAATTATAGACCTCGCTAAGGAGATCTTTGGCTCTCATTGATCTGAAGGCTATCGATGCGATGGACAAGGTCATCAAGATAAAAAATACGATGATATTCTTGTTTTTGTAAAAGAATAAGTTGAACATATTATACCTAATTTAACGTCAGTCCAAAATGTTTATTTCTTTTGCCGGTATTGCTAAAAATGTATAGTCTTACACAGATTTGTCATCACGAAGAACGATAGTGACAAAGTCATCTCTCTTGTAAACAAATAGTTATGAGATTGTCCCACTTTGTTTGCAATGACGTTTCAGTAAAAACCTATATTAAAATAGCAATGCCCTTTTGCCACAGAGACACGAAGACACAGAGATTGAATAAATCAGTTTCTAATGGCTATAAAGGATAGTATTACCTCATGTTTTTTTTGCACACCTCATGTGTTCCATGTGAGATTAATAAACTCTTTCCCTTTAGTTTCTCTGTGACTCAGTGTCTCCGTGGCATCT
>CAJXGR010000124.1 GCA_913053665.1 uncultured Spirochaetia bacterium | reverse complement strand
TATCCAATCGCTTGTAGGGGCAGGTTTTAAACCTGCCCCTACAAGCGATTATCACCACCGAAAGACTATTACTCAAGGAGATCACTATGTTCACCTGGATTTATAAAGCCAAGATATTAACTAAAACTATGGCTATGTTTGGGCTTATAATCGTCTTGTTTATTATAGGCTTAGGATTTAACATCATTAATACAAGGGATATCAGCCTCCTTAATTTACGAACTCAAAGCATAACGGAAATTATCACTTTGGTGAAGCAAAATCAGGAAACAATGTTGGCCGCTAATGCTGAAGGAACCAGAAACCGTATCACCGAGATAAAAAAGAAACATGTTGAAGTCATCGATAAGCTGTTAACCCTTTATCTTTCAATGGATCAAGAGGATGATTTATCAGCCATGGAGTCTATGATCCGTCTAAGCCAAAAGGACTTGAACCAGGGTCTTAGGATGATTGCTGCATCAGTCCTGCAACAGGACATTGAGGCGGGCCGACTCGAAGATCAGTTCAGGACTGACAAGGACAGAATAGATAGAGATCTTGATCAATTCAGGGATGGGATGAAAAGCAGTGTGGTCACTAAAGGGCAGTACATAGAATGGGCCAATTATTTTCTTTTAATGATCAGTATAGTGGTTGCCATTATCGGATTCTTCATCGTGAAGTGGACAGTGGCTGATCAGCTGGCCCGTATCGTCGAAGTGATTGATAAAATCACCCATGGCGACTTCACTCATAAAATAGACACAAAACTGCAAGATGAGGTGGGGATTGTGGCTCATAGTATCAATAAAATGGCGGAGAGTGTTTCCAGGGTGATTTTTCATGTAAAGATGTCTTTTCAGGATGTTATGGTCTCCACTGAAGGGTTGGTTGAAAGCATGAATAAGACGTCAACTGTACTTCATGAGATGCTTGAGTCCATCAAACAGATTAATGAAAGTTCTGTATCCCAGAACAGTTCTGTGGATCAAGCCAGTAAAACCACTCAAAACATGGTGGTCTATCTGGATGAGGTGGCAGATAGTATTGGAAGGCAGTCCAGATCGGTTGAAAGCACAAATACATCGATCCACAATATGAAGGAAGCTATCCTGGAGGGGAATGCCATTGCCAAGGAGGCGGATGAGCTTTCCAAAGGGCTATCCCAGGTGACCCAGGAGGGTGGAGAGGCTGTTCATAAAATGATTGAAGGGATTGAGGACATCGAACAATCCAGTCAGGAGATTGCAGAAATCGTAGCTATCATTAATGGGATCGCTGAGCAGACTAATCTTTTAGCTATGAATGCCGCTATTGAAGCGGCTCATGCAGGAGATTATGGTAAAGGCTTTGCCGTTGTGGCTGATGAGATCAGGAAGTTAGCTGAAAACTCTGGAACTCAGTCCAAAAATATCTCCACATTGATTAAGGATATTGTGAATAAAATCGTAAATACCGTGAACCAGGCGAAAACAGCGGAGAATGGATTAAATAGTATATTAAACGATATCAAACGCTCCTCAGACATCAATAATCGTCTCTATTCCATTATCCACAAGCAGGATCAACTTGCCAAAGAGATATTAAATGTTACGGATCAGTTGGTTGAGATTACTCGTGAGGTTCAAGGGAACACTGAAAAACTAAAGACAGGGAGTGGAGAAATCACCCTGTCCATTGATCTGGTTCTTGGCCTGAGCAAAGCTATCACCTCAGCCAGCATTGAGCAAATGGAAGGAGCCCATCAAGTGAGTGACGCTTTAGGGGATGTGGATAACATGATTAAGAACAATCATCTTGTGATGAATGAGCTTAAAGACCGTATGAGTCACTTTACTGTGGAGCATAAGGAAGATTTTTTCTTATCCGATATGCAGAAAATAACTATTAAATCGAGATAATCGTCTTTAGAAAGCGATTCATTCGGTCATTGTGAATAGTGACCATTGCTTGTAGCTTGTAGGGGCAGGTTTTAAACCTACCCCTACAAGCTACAAGCAATGGGATAAATCAATTAGGAGGAATTATGTTAGAGATTCCCCTGAACTGGCCTATGGAGTCAGCCAACCAGGAGATGGGCAAAGGGGCTTCCTTTAGTCACAAAGGATCAAACATCGTTCTCGACTTTCATGGAAATCCTTTGATTGCTCAACTTGTCGTTTTCTCTGATGGAAATCACCATATGGCCTTGGAAGAGACCTTACAGACTTTTCTCAAGGTGAATCCCGGTGTCAAAGATGTTTTTTACGTCACCACTCCACCACCCATCCTTTTATCGATTTTGGAGTCGGGTAAAATCAACGTGGGCAATCTGGAACTCGATTTGGATTGTCATTTCTTTATCGGCCCACCGAATGTTTGCAAACAGCTTGTGGAAAAGGGAAAACTGAAGGCTACTATGCCCTTTATGAGGAGTAGAGGGAATGTTCTATTGGTACGCAAGGGGAATCCTAAATCTATACAAGGAATTGAAGATCTTTATCGTGAGGATGTGAGGATATTCATATCCAATCCAGATGAAAAGTCCAGTCATCAACTCTATCGCAAGACCTTAACTAATTTAGCCAATAATAGTGAATTAGATGGAAGTAAAATAGACTCTCTCCTCAGTAGACCGGGTGAACGGGTCGTACACGGTGAGGTCATTCACCATCGGGAGGCTCCACAAGCCTTAGCCGCAGATCGCGCGGATACATGTCCCCTCTATTACCACCTAGCCTTACGTTATACCCGTATTTTCCCCGATCTATTTGACATAGTCCCCCTGGGAGGAACTGTTGATGACCCTAAACCAGATCCGGGCAACTTATCCAGCTATTATGAGACAGGATTGATTGGTGATGGGGGGAAATGGGGTAATAGGCTTCATGAATACTTGATGAGTGAGGAAGTTACGAATATCTACAACCGTCATGGCTTATTGAGACCTCCTAGCGAGGGCTAAAGTATTTGGGTATAGTCTGTGTAGGGGCGGGTTTGAAACCCGTCCCTACACAGACTATCGCTATTTAAAATGAATGAATAGTGCTGAGGTCCAAGCCTTGGCATCATCGATCTGGCGTCCGAGGAGATAGACAGGGCGAAAATCGTGGGGGCCGTTTTTCGGGTCTATATCAAAGGTCCCGGAGACATCACGAGGCATGGCTTTGTCACTCAGACGTTCAATAGCGAGAAAGAGTTCAGTACCCCCTAATTCCTTTCTCATACGAGGATTCTGAATAAGTTCCTCCCCCCTGATTTCCCAGGAGAAGCTTGGACAATGGGGAAAAGGATTCCCATCCAGGGGGTTTCCCACCTTGACATAGCCATCAATTGTCCCCTCTATGCGTATGGTAGAGCTTTTAAGCTGACTTAAGTCGATTTCAATGGCATCAGCATCACCGTAAGTGTCTGAATGAAAACCAATTTGAGTGGTTCCCTTACGCCAGCAGGTTTCCTCGCTATGCTCAAAACCCAGTCCTGTAAAGCTATTAATAATACCGTTAGTAATATTGATCGTTCCATTCCAATTGGCCCAGCGATAACGGTCTTTAATACGCGCCCCACCCCATCGGATACGGATTCTACGGTCAGAGTAACCGTATTCTTTCTGTAAGTCACGTTTCCAGATGCATCCCGTGTGATCATAAGCCATGATTTCATCCCAGCCCACATCTCCCAGGAAACGATAGTCGATCTTTGCCTTTCCCTTATGATCCACTTCATCCCCTTGAATGGATGAGCCACAGGATGAGAGGGCAACAATCCGCTCCCCCGTTGTTGCCCAAGTATGACGACCACGAAGGGCTTGGCCGATCGTCTTTCTATCCAGCTTTTCGGAGATAATACCTGTGACGCCTCCTTTAGTACCAAAAACGGCTGTCCCAGGAACCCCACCCCCACAGCGACCCCGATGCTCATCGCCATTAGCTGACGCTCCCAACTTATATCCCCGCTGCATGGCGTCTTCATAAAGCCATCCAAAATGCCCCCAAGCCGATTCAATCTCTATAAGCCTTTCTAATACAGGATGATGCCAGTCGATGATACATCTTCGACCTCCCACATGGGGCATCAGCAGATGGCCTTCAGGATCGTGAATATAAGTGGCGTAAAGTTCTTCTAATGGCCAAGTACCCGGTTGGATGGTGTCCCCCACCATATCTTCGTTCCATTCAAAGGATCGGCAGACATTCCCGTCTTTATCAAATGGAAACTCCGGGGTTCTCCCGTGCAGGAACACGACATTGTGATCCCCACCGGCGCAGGAATTCCCACACCACTCTGTCCCAGGGTAGCAGACAAACTCATTATCCTGGTTCAACTGATCAATCAGCTCAACAGCCGCATCCCAACGTGCTTTCGTGATCTGAAAGTCATTGGCCGTATACCCCAGGACGTCGAGGCCTGCCACATCCTGTCCATAGGTCAGATTATATCTCGTATCATTAGTACCCACCGTATCATCCGAGTGAACATGGAGATCGCCAAAGAACAATCGAGAGACCTGAAGGGCATCGTCCACGTTTACATAAAACACGGATTCCTCTACGCCTGGGCTATCCATTATTATAGCTTTAATCTCAAGTTCGCCGACAGAGTTTACTGGTATATCCCTGACTTTAGCAACAGCCCATCCCGTTTTGCTTAGTTCCACAGAGTTATTGTAGATTTCCTTACCCTTCAAAGTGGCTGTGAGTTGAACTTTGCCACCCATGTTCCAGCAGGTATTGCCCCAATTATCTTCGGCACGTATTCTTAAATCAAAAGAGACACCTGTTTTAACGGCCCTTGAAGCCACCATTACCAGCTTCTTGGCTTTCCCTGCGACCACGTCCATCGCGATGTCCCCTGGGATAGTAGAAAATCTGGAGGTTCCAAGGGGGTCTACGTAGCATCGAAAGCGGAAGTCTTTTTCCACAAAGGTTTGCACCCGTGTACCGGGGCCGCCCGCCCTCTTATCCCCCAATCGGATAATGATATGATCCCCAGGTTTTATGTATCCATCAACTATATCAACAATAACGGCTTTCTGAAAGGGTCGTTCATGGCCCTTTTGGTCAAAGCGTATTTTAAGGGACTGGACGGTCGCCGGGCTCTGCCCCGGTACACAAGGTCCAGCCTGATATTCAGCAGATACGTAATTCGCTCCTTTGGGATCACCTGTCTGGAACAAGGCCCAATCCGAGTAAAACTTGAAAGTCGCCTTAATCCAGGCTCCATCGGCGAGTCCTGAGGCTCCTACGTCATAATCTAAAAGTAATTCCTCCCAACTGCCTGCCACTAATTGATTCGTGTGGCAGGTCACTTTCCCCAAAAAGGGCATGTTCTTTGTTTTTTCGTAGAGTCCTTCTGGAGCAATGTATGCTCCCAACTTCTCTTTTAATTCGCTTTCAGACATCTTTTTCAAGGCAAACTCCTGGAGATTAATATTAATTTATAAAAACTGTATACTAAAGTATTTATTTAAATGTCAGCCGTAGGGGCTGGGTGACCTAGCCCCTACGGCTGACAATATTGATGATTCAAAAACTTTTTACCATAAAAATCTACGCGTTTGTGTGGCTCCATTCAGAGTAATGGGCTTCAATTCTTTTAAAGATAAACGCTTCAAAAAGAAAGGAAATGCCTCCGATGATAGTCACTCCCAGGAGGATGAGTGGTGTTTTCCCGGTAGCATCACCTGTCAGGATCAGTTGTCCAATCCCAAACTCGACACCCAGCATTTCAGCCGCTACAAGGGCGCGCCAGGCATAAGAAAACCCTAAACGCATACCTGTTGTAATGAATGGAAGGCTTGCAGGGAAGTAGACATATCGATAAAGCTGCCAGCCTTTCGCACCCAGAACCCGTGCCGCTTTCACATCACTCCCTTGAATCTGTAAGACACCTTCCTGGATGGTCACAACCATTGGGAAAAAGCCAGCTATAAAAATAACCGACAACACCGCAAGGGAGAACACAGAAGCTGTTAAAGATTGATAAAAGGGAGAAGTAAAGACCAGTACCATGATGGGGGCCCAGGCAATGGGAGGTACTGATTGGAAAAGGGCTGTGATGGGATACATGAATTGACGAAAAGGCTTGAAGAACCCGGTAGCGGCCCCCACAATTAATGCCAGGATCAGGGCACTTCCAAAGCCCACAACCTCTCTGAACAGACTCACATACATGTTCTTGAATAGCTCGTTATCCCATTGAAATGCACGTATCCCGCTTCCAGACAAATCTACAAGTGGGAACAATTCTTCGTAGCCAGAATAAACCACAGTCCAGGATTGAGGTAGGCGCAGCTGATTCTCAAATCTATCAAACAACTCTCCCCATTCACCTGACCACGCAAGAAACCAGGCAAGCAAAAACCATACTAACAGTACAGCAGGTATTGACAGCCATGCATAAGAGAATCTTCTTTTAGCCATTTAGCATCCTTAAATTCACTTAATTCCAGCTTCCTTCAGTAAAGAGCGATCCACTAAATCTTCTGGCTTCATATTTTTCTTTAAAAAGCCCAGACTTTTAGAGTATTTCATGAGATCGGCAAAGAACTTCATATCGGCTTCTACAAATTGAGCTTGGAAACCCACACGTTTACGAGCTTCTTTCACGATCTCCGCACTGCTAATCTCCTTCCCATTAACTTTGATGGGTGAGATTTTAAAAGCATTGGCGATAATACGATTGGCGCCTTCTGGATCACTATTTAAAATGTCAATAGCTTCTTGATGGGCTTTCAGTACTTTGATGACCTTGTCACGATGTTTCTTTAAAAACTCGTTTCGGACAACAATCACATACCAGGGATATTTGGGTACTTTATCCAGCAAGTTAAAAATGGTCTTATACCCTGTCCTGAGAAGATACTGACTGGTAAAAGGCTCCCAAGTAAAGGCGGCATCTACACTACCACTATCAAGAGCGGCTCCCATAACAGCGGATTTTAGATGTTTGACGCGAACATCCTTAAGATCCAGTTTAGCCAGCTCTTGGAGGACATAACCACGGAGTAGAACGTCTGTTCCACTCCCCTTTTTGACACCTGCGATCTTTTTATTTTTAAGGTCTTCGAGTTTATTAATCCCCGATTTTTCCTTCACTAAAATGACATGCTGTCCATAGTTTACTTTAGCTATAACTGTTACTGGTAAACCTTTTGCATGCCAATGATAAGTGGGAGGAAAGCCTACATAAGCAATATCAAGGTTTTTAGTCACTAATCCCTTGAACAGCACTGGACCACTGGTATATTTACGCGTAATAACACCGATACCTTGTTTTGTAAATAATTGTTTTTTATCCGCAATTATTAAAGGAGCATTGGCCATAGCGTAGACATAACCAATTTTTATCTTACTACTACTCCCTTCTTCCCCACTAGCGACCTTTTCAGTTTTTCCATCCTTGTCTCCCTTGTTCTGTTTGGCTTTACACGAGATACTGCTCAGGATAACCAAGCCCATCAATAGACTAAAGAATAGGTTCTTCATAAGTGACTCCTCTTAATTTATTTTTTTTATGAGAACGGGGCAAAGAATCCATTAAGTGACCAGGTTTCATGTCTTTTTAGTAATCATCATATTAATGATGAACATCCGTGATGTGTTGAATTAATGACTTCTTATACTCCCAGAACATGTTATCAGTTCGGGTTTTAGGCCCCGATCGGGGTCTTGGCAACACGCTGTTGATTTCAGTGAAAATCCCGTTGGGTGCAACATTCAAGACAATAATCCGATCGGATAGATAAACCGCTTCATCAATATCATGGGTGATGAAAATGACTGTCTGACCCAAATCATGCCAGATACGTAAAAGTTCATCCTGCATCACTTCACGGGTTAAGGCATCCAGAGCCCCAAAAGGCTCATCCATAAGGAGAAGGTGGGGATTGTTAACCAATGTTCGTGCCAGGGAAACACGCTGCTGCATCCCTCCTGACAATCTGTGAGGTAAGTAATCTCCAAACTCTGACAGGCCCACCAAATCAAGATAACTTTGAGCCGTTTTTTGTCTTTCCTTTTGTCCAACACCAACCATTTTAAGACCAAACTCGGCATTTTCTAACGCAGTGAGCCAGGGGAATAGAGCCGATGTTTGAAAAACATAGCCTAGAAGAGGATCCTCCGGGATAATATCTCTATCATGCATCCTGATATGACCGGTGTTTGGTTGAAGAAACCCGGCTAACAGGTTCAAGAGAGTCGTTTTACCACATCCTGAAGGCCCTATGATTGAACAGAAGTCACCTGCGTTAATCTCCAGGTTTAAGTTATTAAATATTTCTTTCCCATCATAAGCAAAACTCATGTTCTTGACAATTAACGGTTCACCACCCACACGTTTCATATACTAACCTATGATAGATTTATCTTTATTGAATTATTCAAGTTAGAGAATTATATCAATAAAAACCCGGGAAGTCAATCATATTTTCAGGGGCTTATGATTTAATTCATTGAAAATCATTGGTTTGGAAAGTGGGTTATAATAGAAAAACACTTTGCTGAGGATTAGGCAAAGAGATCCGGATTATTCATTCATTTGCCTGGAAAGCCGATCCAATGCGGGCTGGATTAGATTGGGATGGA
>CAJXGR010000123.1 GCA_913053665.1 uncultured Spirochaetia bacterium | reverse complement strand
GGCAAGAATTACCGTGGAGTATCCGGCTGGTTTTATGTTGGTAGCGGCCATGAATCCTTGTCCCTGTGGTTATTTAAATCATCCGGATATAGCTTGTATCTGTACGGAAAAGCAGAAGAAGTCCTATTTTGCTAAAATCTCAGGCCCTCTCCTGGATAGAATCGATATTCAATGTCAGGTGCCAAAGGTCAGTTATGAGGACTTAACAGCTGATCGAAAAGAGACATCCAGTTCAGACAGTCGCGAAAGGATCCTGAATGCCCGAAAGATACAATCGAATCGATTTGAAGGAACCAAGACTTACTCGAATTCTCAAATGACCCATAAACAGATCAAAGATCATTGTAAACTGTCTTCATCCACTCAGGAGATCATCAAGAAGGCCATGAGGGCCTTTCATTTAAGTGCCAGAGCTTATAATAAAATACTAAAAACAAGTCGCACCATAGCGGATTTAGACAACAGTCAAGATATCGCGGAGGATCATGTCATGGAAGCCTTTCAATATCGTTCGCTAGATCGTTTCATTTCCTGACAGGCTTCTTAAAATCATTCTTGTTGATCATGGCCTTGGAAAATCAATACGGTGGATCGGCGGGACCACTATATCCACAGAGTCCCAGTCGTGGGGAATTTACTAGAGACAAAGGGTCGCCATAATCATCATGGGGATGCGTTTCGGCATGGACATCACAAAGAAACCCGGTTTCATCATACTCGTACATGCATTCCATACACAGCCATAAGGCTATCCGATCACATTCCATACAAAACACTTCTGGAAGATTATTCCGCCCCATCAAATAGATTGGATATTTTGAAAGAGCTTTTCCCTTACGCATATCAACAAACTTTATGAGTGTCTCTGAGGAAGTTCCAAAATCATAGATATGAGTTAACACAATTCCTGCTTTGAATATCTCCTTAATTCTTTTTGTTTTGGAAATCTCCTCTCCTTGCCACCCACCTATTGAGAACTGACTAAGATGATCACAGCATTCCAGCCAGATGCTTCGTAGGTAGTCGTCTAAATCTATTAATTGATCTGAACCGTTTATTTCAAGGTGTAGCCAGAATTCTTTTCTCCAGGCATCCTGAACTTGTAAATGATAGAACTCTTGTTCTTTGGACTTTTCTTTAACATTATTAATCGCTTCAAGTCGTTTGGAACATTTGGCAAAATGTTTTTTCAGTCCCCCATTGCTCATGTCTTTTTGGCAGAAGGAGCATGGTCCACGTGATTGTTTTTTTCTCGACATCATGATACCCTTTCAAAGTGTATTCAACGTGAGTTCAATGTATTAAATCCTGTACGAATACTCAATTATAGAGGACTAACAGAAAAGAGTGTTATTTGTTTGTGAAACATCCTGTTATATCCTGAAATTAAGTGGACACGACATCTTCTGCTATTTTTCCTTAATCATAATTTCTTCTTCTCTTTCCTTCCCTATGTTCTCAGCGATCTCTGCGGCATAAAGAAAACATTTCAAGTTCACGTTATTCATCTAGTTTATCAATAAACATAAATATCACAAAAAGTCAATCATTTTATGAATATCTTATTCGTGTTCATTTGGATTTATTCGTGGCAAAAGGCTCAATATGGATTCCAGGTTGGTGATCTTATATTTGGATTGTAAGGTGTTTCTGAACAGACAGACGCTGTTCTACCCCTCCATCAACTTGAAACACATAAAGAGCCTTATTTTTTTATCCCGTTTGTTGCTTTTTTAATTAATATTTATTGATAATAAGGTGATTAATGAGGGAAAAAATGTTTGAGTTGAGTTATAGATTAACCCTATCATTTAGCGAAAAGAAAGAAATTGATTATTCAAAAGCATCAGAATATATTTTAAGAAACGCTACAGCTTTAGGAGACATTCTCGCAAAAGGACCTGATGCGGACTTTTCTACAAACCTAGGAACCATTCCCATCATAGATTTTGCCTATTGCATGAATTACACCAAAGATATTTTATCATCCGGTATAAGGGAAGATATTTTTGATTTTACCGAAGGGGATGGAGAACTTTATTTTGCACTCAAGAATGATGAAGTCCTGATTAGATCTAGTTATAATGAAGGAGTCATCAGGGTTTCCTTTGACGAGTTTAAAAATAAAATTGACGAGTTATACACCGGTGTAAAAGAAGATATGTTTTCGCAATATCCCGGCCTAAAGGAGAATAAAAAATTTAGTGAGTGGTATCACCGTAAATTATAAAAGCCATTGAATACTTTGAAAGTGATGTCTCCACTTTTATGTGATCTTGTGTAGTAGACCAAGAAAAAGTGTTTTTCAGTTCAATTTTGGAACAGGACAAATGAGCCTCGCTCAAAAGAGGTGAGAGAATAAGAGTTTGGAAGACAGCTCCTTATTTTGCTAGATAATGTCGCATAATACCATTATTCTTCTTTATAGGGAGCTTAATAGCTTGGCCTGTTTTTCGCCTGACATTCGCCTGTCTTTAGGGTGTTTGATGGAATGGTCCAGAGTATGAGTTATAACTGTTATTTGCTTGGCTTTTCATGGAATTATTAGTATTGTTAATCTAGTTGATACGACTAGACTCTCTCTGCTTTAAGCCCTTAAGCAATTCATTCAATAAGCCAATTTAACAGATTTAATATGAATGATAAAAGATTAAAAGTTAGTGAAATAGAAGAGTTTCTTGAAAAGCATGTAGAAGCCGTGTTGTCCTCCCGACGTACAGCTAAAGAACCTGCTGAACTCCTTTTCCTTATGAATAAGGATGAGCAAGACTTTGCCTTCAAGTGGATCGAGATTATGGCCTCTACAAACGGTGAGATGGCCTATCAATTCGCCAGTTATGTCTCTCAAGTACTCCCTGTACTAGGTAAAGAAGCTGTGGAAGAATGGGCTATTCAGTCCTTGGACATCTACGACCGGGTGGGTCTTCTTCCAGCTATCCAGCAACTTAAAAACATTGATCATTTTAGTCAAATCTGGAAGGAACGAAAGTCTGGAGTCTATTTGCAAGATAAAATCCGGATTCTTGAAGCCTTTGTACAAGGACTGAGCGGCCGTTCCCTTAAAATAGAAGGAGCTGGAGAAACCTATACCGATAGCCAGTGTATCTATCTGCCTGTTCTGATCAATCAATTTCAAGATATAGAAAGCAACTTCACTTTGTATAAAGCTATTGTAGCTCACCAGTGGGCTCAAACCCGCTTTGGTACCTGGTCAATTTCTCTAACGAAAGAATTAGCTCATTATAAGTCTTTAGAAAAAGCTTTTAAGATCTTTCATGTTTTAGAGACCATCCGTTTGGACGCTTGTCTTGCCCGTGAATTGCCAGGGCTATCCAGAGAAATCCTTAGGCTTTTAGATAAAACCAGTGTAGACCCATTTCCTGAAACATGGAAAGAATGGATTGGCGTGTTGGAAAGTCCTGACGCTAGTGTGAAGACCAGTATTCACATAATTTCAAAGGTAATCAATGATCCGATCCCTAAGAGCCGATGTTATCAGGGAGAGATTTTCCCCGATAGGGTAGAGGTTGTCAAAGCCCTTAGAGTGGCGAAAGAAAAAGAAGAGATGCAAGTAGCCCTGGCTCAATTAATGAATCAATACAAGCCCAGCGATGTTCACAGTGTAGAACACAGGGAATTATTGGATATACCTTTTAAACTCAATAAAGTAACGGATGAAAAAGCCATGGATGGATTTCGGTATGAATTGTTTTTGGATGGCCAGCCTATCGCTCCCCCCGAGGATGTGCAGCAAGTGATGACGTCTATCATCCAGGATTTGAGTGAGATACCTGAAGATTACCTTGTCCCAGCAGGAGAGGGGAGGTATGCCATCTCTGAAGAGGACGATCAAAAGAAAGATACCAAAGAAGTCAAGATGGGAAATCAAGAAAAGTCCTTTCTATACAACGAATGGGATTATAAACGTCAGCATTTCAAGAAAGATTGGTGTGTCCTAAGGGAACTTGAAATGCACCCATGGCACTCTGAATTTGTAAATAACACCCTTAAGAAGTATAAGGGACTTATCAAGAATCTACGCAAGACCTTTGAGGCCTTACGCGGGGAAGATAAAGTCCTGAAAAGGCAGTACCAAGGAGATGACGTCGATATTGACGCGTTGGTGGAATCCTACGCCGATACAAAAAGTGGTTTGGAAATGAGTGAGAAGCTGTTTATTCAATTGAACAGGGTGGAAAGAAACATTGCTGTCCTCTTAATGGTGGATATGAGTGGCTCAACAAAAGGATGGATCAACACAGCCGAACGCGAAGCTCTCGTATTGCTTTGTGAGACACTTGAAAGCCTGGGAGATCGATATAGTATCTACGGTTTTTCAGGTATGACAAGGAAACGATGTGATATATTTAAAATAAAAACCTTTGATGAACCCTATAATAAAACCATTGAAGCCAGGATCAGTGGGATCGAACCTCAAGACTATACACGTATGGGAGTAGCGATACGGCATTTAACTTATGTACTGAATCAAATAGATGCACGAACCAGGCTATTGATCACACTATCGGATGGAAAACCGGACGACTACGATGGATATCGGGGAAAATATGGTATAGAAGATACCCGTCACGCCCTTATTGAAGCGAAACAACAGGGTATTCATCCATTTTGCATTACAATAGATCGAGAAGCCAATGATTATATTGGTCACATGTATGGAGCCGTGAATTATGCTGTTGTGGACGATGTGAGAAAGTTACCATTGAAGGTATCAGATATATATCGCAAACTGACCAGTTAATCAGATTGTAGACATAATATATATTATATCTGTTTAATCTAATTCAGAACGTTTGAAATCTGATATGACATTAGGATTATATTTTAAGGCATCTGCTAAAGCATCTTGTGCCAATTTTTGGTATTCTTTAACCTTCTTTTTATCACGAACACTTTTACTTTGTTGGTATTTATTTTTGTTCACTTCATATAAGCTTTTATATATTTTATATTTATAATAAAATACAAAGTCTTGCTTATATCGGGCTTTTTTAGCTTCCTCAAACCATCTTAAGCTTTCTTCAATATTAGTTTTGCTTAAGTATTGAAACTTTGCTTTATAGAAAAATCCTTTACCCAACTGATACTGCAAATAAGATTTAAACTCTGTTCCAAGCTTTGCCTGAAGATCTCTTATCATTTTAATAATCCCATCCAATTGCTTATGAATCATGATTAAGTCTTTCTCAACAGTAAAATAAATCTCTGTCTTTAAATAAAGGGTGTCAAAAATCATTGTTTTGGAGTGAAACTTGTTCTTATACTTGAGAGCTGAATTAATATTAAAAAGAGCCTGGGTAAACAAACGCTTCTTTTTGTAGATGATGGCACTCCAATAGTAACACTCAGGATAATCCTTTTTTATATAAATGGCTTTATCATACTCATTTAATGCTTTGTTCAAAAGGCCAAGATGTCTGTAACGGTCTCCACGAACCTTATAAGCATAGGGCGGTTCTTTTAGGATAAGTTTTGCAAATTGCAGTCCATTAATGCTGATTAGAACAGTAAGAACAACAAGAAATAGAATAAGACGTTTTTGTTTTGTAGACATTTTAATCACCATCAATTTGAACCAGGGATGCTAATCATTGACCCAACATATATTAAATTGGGGTTTTTCACAGGATTGTACCTTAATAATTTTGTGAGGGGAATATGATACTTATTGGCGATGGAACTCATACAATCCCCCTTTTTTACACGGTAATGATGTATTGCTTTTTGTTGATTCAGTTGTATTTTTGTTTCATGGCCCCTGGCTATTTTTTGATCTTGGGGCTGATCCATGCTATTAGTCAATTTGCCTTCAACACCATCATCTGGACGATCTTCCATAGATACCGTGGTGGATGTGATGCTTTTAGTGTTGTTTGGTTCAGGATCATGCCTGACATCACCTCCATCGTCTGTTGGAGGTAATGGATTGTTCACTATCCTGGCTGGATAGGCTAAAGATTTGGCCACCAGGCGATCATCCTTTGAAGTAGATATTTTCTCGTCCTCCATGACTGACTGGCCTGGGATGAGACTTTTATTATCCACTGAAACAGACTTACTCAAGTCCTCAATAAACTCGGAGTTTGACTTATAACTCTCTGAATACTGACTCTTTAAGAAATGAGCTTTTAGAAGATCCTGGTCTTGAAATAAATATCTCTTTTTATTTTGTGTGAATGTTAAAATCAAGAGTACAAAGGTAAACAGGGCTAGAATATATACGACAAGTTCTGTTTTATTAAAAAACAACCCACCTCGTACAACATTGATAGATTTCATTGTCCCCCCAAAATAATCATGGTAATTCATATAATATATTTCCATTTAACTATCGATAGATTAGAGATATTCTTGAAGTATTATGCTTAAAAAAACGTTAATTATTATTGTATCCAATAGATCATTTTTAAGAAGATACGCTGTTCTGTAAAGTGGAAAGAATAGATGGACAAAGTTCGTTGATATCACCGGCCCCTAATGTAAGAATAATGTCATTGGGCTTGGTTTCTTGTTTAAGAAAGCTAAAAAGCTCTTTTTCATCAGTAAAAAGCCAAGATTTGTGGTGAAGGCGATCATCCAGGCTATCTTTGATCAACTGTGTAGTCACCCCCGGAATGGGCTGTTCTCTCGCTGGGTAAATTGGCATCAGACAAATGAGATCACTCTCAGCCAAAGCATGGGCAAAGTCAACATGAAACTTTTGGGTTCTGGAGAATAAATGGGGCTGGAATATAGTTATTATCCTTGAAGATGAACCAGCTAACTGCTTAGCTCCACGGATTGTAGCCAATACTTCGGTTGGGTGATGGGCATAATCGCTGAAGACTCTGATGCTGTTATGCTGTCCTATAAGCTGGAGTCGCCGTTCGCTATTAATAAATTGCCCTAGGGATAGAGTTATTTGCTCAAAAGTAATGCCAAGGCCAAAGGAAACAGCAATGGCCGCGAGAGTATTTTATACATTGTGTTCACCAAAAAGGTTTGTTTTAATGGTTCCTAATTCTTTATTCTCATGAGTTACATTAAAAACAGTACCTGATGATGAATAATTAATATCTATTGCTTTGAAAGCCAAATTAGAATGATGAAGTCCAAATCGAACAATTGGTTTATAGAATTTGCTTATAATGCTAGTTGTATTATGATCATCCCCATTGATATATAGTTTGCCATAAAAAGGTATGTTCGTGATGAAATCATAAAACTCACTCTTTATATGCTCAAGAGACTTAAAGTAATCTAAATGGTCCAGTTCAAGGTTTGTGATGAGTGCTATTTTGGGATGAATGGGAGATAGGGATCCATAAGCTTCACAAGCTTCAAAGACAGTGTACTTTCCTTTCCCACAGTAGACATTGCTATTGATAAAAGGAGCCACGCCACCCAGGATTATATTGGGATCAAGGGACGCGTCATAAAGGATTTTAGCCAAGATAGAACTGGTTGTCGTTTTCCCATGTGTTCCAGCTACAGCGATACTATAGGACATATTGGTTATAGTTCCGAGCAGTTCAGCCCGACTGATAACAGGGATACCCAGTTCCAAAGCCTTTGTTATTTCAGGATTGTCCTCCTGGATTGCCGAGCTATAGACAACAACATTGGAATCACGGATATTATCCGCTGAGTGATGGTTATAAATAGTAGCTCCGTGCTTGGACAGGTCATGTGTTATATCGGATAGTTTTTTATCAGAGCCTGAAACGGAGCACCCATAGGTCAGCATTATTTTGGCTAAGCCTGACATACCGATCCCGCCGATGCCAATGAAATAAAAACGAAAGTCTTTACTTATTTCTTCTAATGAATTAAAATACATTGGAATCCCTTTGTCCTGGATGATATTCAGGCTATTATCTTTCAATACTTATAACTTCAAATACCGGCTTGTCGTTCAAACTTGTAATATTTGCAACCACTTTTATATTCTTTAGTGATACAATGTTTTTCAGGAGTCTTTTCCTGTCGATGAGGGTTAATTTAAACCCATTAGTTGTTTTAAGACTATAAGACTTTGTTTCTTCCTCAAATCTAATGGTTCCAGGCAATTGTATAGAGAGGCCATGATATTTCTGTGGGAATGCAATGATTTGCTTTAGATCTGTTTCTTGTAAACTATCACGACGCAGAGACTGAATTGATAAAGACTGATTTCTATATAAGTGTTCAAGTTTAATCTTTTGGTTTGCATTTAGATTTGATGCAAGGAGTTCATTTAAAGTGAGAACTTTTAATCTATTAGATCTATTGCTTGTAATCAGGTCTAATTTATTCTCTATTTCATTATGAGTAACGTATATCTTTTGGCTATAATGATCTCTCAGTAAAAATATACGCTTTTCGTTCAACTTAAAATACCCTGACATCAGTAATTTATAGGACAGTAAAGATAACATAATGCCAATCAATGTATAGAACACAACTTTTGGATATTTAAACAGATATAATGTCTTGCTTCTGAAGAAGGAATCGGGATTCAAATATTCCAGAGTTTTATCTGAACTCCTTTGAGTTCTAAACTTTCTTAAGTTTCTTTTAACGATGGATTCATCGGGATTTATGGTTA
>CAJXGR010000122.1 GCA_913053665.1 uncultured Spirochaetia bacterium | reverse complement strand
TTGATTCACAACCGCCTGAGGAAGGAGGGAATCGTATTCCAGGGGCCTGAGATTGTGAATGACGGCATCCAGGTGATGACCCAACAGAATTATCGTCCTGGAACGGATCGCAGCGACTATGCCTTCACCTATACCTACACTGGCCCACTGATCGGAGCGATACGGGGTATTTTAATACAAGATGAGTTTCTGAAAAAAGGGATTGAATACTTAAAGCCCTATCTCCAGATTGTTGGGAATGGGGAAGTGTCTACCCCCTATGAGCATATCCCGGCGGACTTTCTGACCCTTGTGGCGGATAACCTTGAAACCCTGGAGAACTTACGCCAACAGCATTACACCTTTTATCCATACTTTAAAGCCAGGGTGAAGATGATTTTCATGGGTCACCTCCTCTATGCCAATGAGGAACTCAAGCTTTACAAGAAAGACATTGAAACCTATCAGGAACAGGGAACCCGATTCATGAACTATTCTTTGGAAGTTATGACCATGTTCCTGATTATGTGTCGGCTGAAACGATGCAATCGGAATAACTATGATCGCCTAAAGGAAAGGGAATTGTACGAGGTGGCTGAGAAAATCACCCTGCTGGACAAGTACGAACTCTATAAAACAGGTACGGTGACACGTGACATCTTCTCTGAGTCAGAGAAAAAGCTGATCGAAGAAAATCTGTACCGTATTGCTGATGAATACAAAGGGACGGAAAAAGAAGGAATGTTTGGCCCCCATTTTGAGGATGGGCGGACGTTTCTGGATATGATCGTTACCATTGGCCGTGAGACCAAGCCTCAGAATATTGTAACCTTTGAAGACGTGATCAAGGCGTTTGATGAGATTCTTAGCCAAGATGCCAAATATCACTTTATCCGTGAAAACAAGGCTCTGATTGCTACGGGAGAATTCGCCAAAGCGGGTTTTGTCCGATACGATGACCACACTGTTTTTCACGAACCCATACGGAAAAAGATAAAATCCCAACTTAAGACCGATCTTGAACGATCCTGCAATTTATTGGATCATAAGGAAATACTCAATAAGTGGAAGATTTATTTAAAGAACATCCAGAGCATCGCTATGAAGAAAACCAAGGTGAAAGATGCTTCTGGAAAACTAAGCCCCATAAATGCCGAGTTGATTAGTGAAATTGAACGTAAACGACTGGGCATCTATGGTGAGGACGATGAAAAAGTGGGTCAAGTAGGAGATACTGTCTTTCAGCATAGAATCCGGCTCCTGGGAGTGATCTTGAACACCTGGGTAGAGGATCATCCCGGAATGACGCCTGAAGATCATTATCAGGACATCTATAAAGAGTACTTAACAAAGATTTACGAGTCCTACCACCGTGAAAATAAAGAATGGGTGGGTAAAATCCTGTCTAACATCAAGAAATCCAAATCGGGGGAGCAGAAGTTCTTTGACAAAGAGGATAAGGAAATCCAGGAAGTTCTCGGCAATTTAGATCAGATGGGATATAATGAAGAAGAAATCATGTGGACTATTAACTATATAGAAAAAGATTATCTGGTTTAAGTTAATGCCTATCCGCTTCACCAATGGCGTGTTGAATGACATCACGAGTGGAAAGCTTTGCCGAGATGGCTGTGAAGTTCAGGATAATTCTATGCCTTAAAATGGGATAGGCCACTTTCCTAATATCGTCTTTTGTGACAGAATAGTTCCCGTGAAGAGCGGCATTGGCTTTAGCGGCAATGACAATATTCTGAGAAGCCCTGGGGCCTGCTCCATAGGCTGTATTCTCCTTGATGAACGAGTCCGTTGCATTCTGAGGTCGTGTGCTGTTCACGATTCTCACCACATACTCAATGATTTTATCCGATATGGGTATCTTCTCGATAAACTGCTGATACTTATGGAGTTCGTCCCGCCCAATGATCTTCTTGAGTTTTTGATCGCTGAAAAAGGTTTTCCGAGAGGCGATTTGAACCTCCTCATGGAAGGATGGGTAGTCTAAATCAATGTTAAACAAGAAGCGATCGAGTTGGGCTTCAGGAAGCATATAGGTCCCCTCCTGTTCAATGGGATTCTCTGTGGCTAAGACAAAGAATGGAAGGTCCAGGTGATAGGTCTTTCCGTAGAGGGTCACAGCTTTCTCCTGCATGGCCTGAAGGAGTGCCGCTTGAGTTTTGGGAGGTGTCCTGTTGATTTCATCGGCCAGGACTATATTGGCAAAGATAGGCCCCTTATAAAAGCTAAAGGACTTACCTTTCCCGGGGCGATCCTCTATAATTTCTGTTCCAGTAATATCTGCAGGCATCAGGTCGGGTGTGAACTGGATCCGACTGAAGGACAAGTCTAACACTTTAGCTAAACTCTGTACGATTAGAGTTTTAGCCAATCCCGGCACCCCGTGCAAGATGCAATGTCCTTCTGCTAGTAAAGCGATTAGGAGTAAGTCCAGGACATCCTTTTGGCCAATGATACACTTGGACAGTTCTTGAAGGATATCTTCTTTAGACTTGTGAATAGCACTGATAACAGCTTCCGGGTCTTGGTAATTCTCCATCACGTTTCCACAAATATATTTTACTAGGAGCCTAAATTATAAACGACTTACTTCTTTTTATGACGATTGGCGCGTCTTTTTTTATTTCTTTTGTGTTTGGCGATCTTCGCTCTTCTACGCTTTTTTCCAGACGGCATAGACCCTCCTGATCCTATAGATAGAAAAACTCCCCAACGGGAAGCTGTAAGAAACTATTTAATTTGTATTTATGGAAACGGACTTTAACTTTCAGAGTGAGAAGCCAAACCCAGTGAGGCATTCGGGAGATCAATAATCCGTAACGTGTTGAAGATACCCAATTGCCGAATATCTAGGGATAATATAATAAATATTTCAGCTAAGGAAAAATGATTATAAGAAATTATGAAGAGAATCGTCGTCTTGAATTTCCTTAACCAGATCTTTTACCTTTTGCTCATCGCTCTTGTTGCAGATCAGTATGGCGTCTCGTGTTTTAACAATGATAAGATCCTTGACCCCAACAACTCCAATCAGAGTCTTTTGATCACCCAGGATAATGGAGTCCTTCGTATTGATGGATAGAACCTGACCTGACTGGATGTTATTATTATCATCCGTATTGAGACAGCGATAGAGGGAAGACCAGGAGCCTACATCGTCCCAGGAGAAGGTTCCCGTGATACACAATATATTTTTGCTCTTTTCCATGAGACCATAGTCAATTGAAATCCTGGGGAGTTCTTCAAAAACCTTCAGTGTTACTTCCTCCTGATCTCTTTTCCCAAGACATTCTCCAATCTCGAGGATCCCGCTATAGATTTCCGGCAGGTGGATGGAAAGTTCTTCCAGTAAGGTTTGAGTCTCCCAAATAAACATACCACTGTTCCATAAGAAGTTTCCCGAGTCCAGATATTGAACTGCCCTGTTGTAGTCAGGTTTCTCAACAAACTGCTTGACCTCATAGGCGTTTACACCGTCAGCCTGACTGATAGTATCACCGGTTTCAATGTATCCATAGGCTGTTTCAGGACGACTCGGCTGAATACCAATAGTGAGGAGGCAAGATGTATCCTTTGCAATCTTGAATCCGCTATCAATAACGTTTTTAAAGGACACCAGGTCGGGTATGATATGATCAGACGCACAAATTAACATAGTTGCAGCAGGATATCGGCTCTCAATATGGATGGCACTCAGTGCGATGGCGGCGGCCGTGTCTCTTCTGGAGGGTTCAACAATTACATTATCTTCATCCATTTCAGGAAGTTCCCCTAGAATGCGATCCTTGAACTCTCCACCGGTCACTATAAATATCTGGTCAGCCGGCAGGATGGAACAGAGTCTGAGAAAGGTCTCCCTGATCATAGAGTGATCACTAAAGATTTTAAGAAACTGCTTGGGTCTGGATAGACGGCTCATAGGCCAAAAACGTTCACCATGTCCTCCAGCCATAATCACTGCTACTTTTGTCATAAAGTTCCTCCCGGCTCACTCAGAAAGCGATGGATGTGATCTCTTATGCCGCTGAAGTCTCCAGGCCTGTACCAATGAGTGTTGTCTATCCTTAAAAAGAGTGTCCACTGCCTTTTGGCGAACCGTCGCGTGTCTCTTTTAAAAAGCCGGATACATTCATCGAGACCTAGTTCCTTGTTCAGATAAGGAATGAAATGGCGATAACCGATTCCCTTCATGGATGGGAGGTCTGGAGTGCAACCTCGCATTTTTAATGCCTCCACTTCTTTGATCAGTCCAAGATCGATCATTTTATCGCAACGTTCATCGATCCTCTGATATAACTCGGCACGATCCAGGGTCAAGCCAATGTTCAGGAAATCAAATCTCTCAGTCTCCAATTGATCCTCCCAATGATCGGAAATGGGTTTACCTGTAAGCTGATAAACCTCTAAGGCACGAATCAGCCGCTTTTTATCGTTTTGATGAATCTTCATGGCACCCTTTGGATCCACTGTTTTCAGCTTCTGATGAAGATAGTCGTCACTTCTACGGGATAAGTCTTCGAGAGAAGATCTCAAGTCATCGTCTCGCTCTGGCCCCTCAAAAAGCCCATGAATAAGTGCTTTGAAATAAAGTCCAGTTCCACCCACTACAAAAGGTAGCTTGCCTCGTTGATTTATTTCCTGGATCAACCTAAGCGCATCTTTATAAAAGTGATTCGCGGTGTAATGGGTCTCTGGATCAACAATATCTATTAAATGATGGGCTACAGTATTTCGTTCTTCCTGACTCACCTTAGCCGTCCCGATATCCATTCCCCTATAGATCTGCATGGAGTCGGCACTGATGATTTCCCCCATGTTTTCAGCCAGACGTATTGAAAGGTCTGTCTTGCTCACCCCGGTGGGTCCAAAGATTAAGATGACTTTTGTTTTGCTCATAGACCTGATGACCTATTCCACATTACGTATTTGCTCTTTAATCTTCTCCAGATTGTTTTTCATATTGACAGTCAACCTGGAAATGTCTAAATGGTTGGCCTTTGAACCGATAGTATTTATTTCCCTAAGTTGCTCTTGTGCGATGAAATCCAGCTTCTTCCCCAAAATCTTCTCGTTAAGGCAGGTCTCTTTAAATTGCTTATTATGGGAGGTGAGACGTTCAATCTCTTCGTTGATGTCCATTTTTGAGGCTAAAATCGCCCCTTCCGTGAGGATCCTCTGCTCGTCAAAATGTTCGCCAAGCATCTCCAGAAGGCGTTTTCTAAGGCGTTCCCTGCTTTCATTGATGGCAACACCCGCAAGCTCTCTGATCCTGTCCAAATCATCATCGATTTCCTGCAATATGGCCAGGACATTTTCCTGAGTGGCTTTTCCTTCCGTCTCTTTTGTGATTAGAAAGCTGTCTAATCCTTTGTGGATAATGCTTTCAACCTCCTGCCAGATATTGCCCCTGTCACAGGACTCTTCAAGTCGGAATATGGAATCCCACTTTGTTAAGTGATCCAAACGAATCGTATCTTTTAACTTCAACTCTTTCAATAGTTTATTATAAGCATCCTGTAATTGCCTGGCGAGTTGAATATCCAACTGGACAGAAATCTCTGAGACCACCTCTTTGACTGAAACGGAGACCTTCATTTTCCCTCGAGTCACCCTCTCAGAGATGATTTTCCTGATGTCGTTGTCATAGGAGCCGAGAAAAGGCGGGGAGTCCATGAAGATGTCCAAATACCTGTTGTTTAGAGACTTTATTTCAACGGCAATTTGGTGATTCCCAATAGTCTCTTCTACAAAGCCATAACCGGTCATACTTAACATAAAATGTGATTCCTTCAGACTCCAGCGTTGTAGAGACGCATTGCCATGCGTCTCTACGGGTTACGGTTTTTATAACCCTGCAATTTAAAATCAGCCTGGTATTAGTCCTAATAATATAATAAAATAAGCCTTCAGATCATTATTTTTCTTTATATTGCTTTCTCTAAGAGCTTTAGAAAAATAATCCGAGACTTGAAAATAAATATCGTTTTAATTACTTTTGGGCTAGTCTTTATCATGAAACAATTTTACTAAAAAAGCTTAAGAGTTCTGAACATTGGAAAGTTCCGGGAAAACCTTTAACTATCAGGATATATCCATTTACTACACCGATGAGGGCGTTGGAGAGACCATTCTTTTCATACATGGGCTGGCTTCCTCCTCCTATAGCTGGCGATACGTGATTCATGACCTGTCATCAATGTATAGAACAATTGCCATCGACTTAAAGGGTGCGGGACACTCGGATAAGCCGCTGGATCACAAATACTCCCTAGAGGATCAAGTGGATATGGTGATCCGGTTCATCATGGTTAAAGACTTGAATAACATAACGTTAGTGGGTCACTCCTATGGGGGAGCCGTTAGCCTGATGGTTGATCAGCAATTATCTGCCAAAGACCCTGCCCGGAAGGTGATTAGCCGTATTATTCTCCTGGATCCTATGGCTTATAAAGATAAAATCCCATTTGTCATTAACCTGCTTCGTATTCCAAAGCTTAATTCCCTATTATTAAGCTGTTTACTCCCTTTTGGGAGGCTTCCTTCCCTTGTCCGGCTGGGATCTGGGAAAACCTTTTACAACAAATCCAGGATAACCGATGAAATGATTGATGTTTACATGGGATTTCTGAAACAACCCGGTGGGGTCCCGGCCCTCATCACCACTATAGAACAGATATTTGCCAATGATACAGAAGATTTTCACAGGCTCCTAAAGACGATCCGGATACCCGTATTGATTATCTGGGGGAGAGAAGACCCCATTATCCCGTTGTCTGTGGGTGAAAAGCTTAAAGAAGACATCCCCCATGCTAACTGGCTGATCATCCCGGAATGCGGCCATAATCCTCATGAGGAAAGACCGTCTGAAGTGATTCAAGGCATCAAGCAATTTATAGAGAGGACTCAAACACCGAATGAAAGATAATGAAGAGTTAAACCGTATCCATAAGCAAGTTGGAATCTGGCTTATCCTATGTTGCATCACTATATTTACCATTGTGGTATTGGGGGGAGCGACACGCCTCACAGGTTCCGGCTTATCCATACCTGTTATGAAGGTCTTCAAAGGAGTGATCCCCCCGATGAATCAGGCAGAATGGAAGCAAGCCTTTAATGAATACAGATCAACTCCTGAATACAAAAAGACTTATGAGTCCAGCGGTATGGATATTGAGGCTTACAAGTCCATATTCTGGCTGGAGTTCTTACACCGACTTGTGGGACGTGTTTTAGCAGGCATTGTCTTTTTCATCCCCTTCCTTTACTTTCTTATCCGTTATTTTTTTATTCGTCGCGTGATCGCCCCATCCTTGGTCTATAAACTAATCCTGATGTTTGTTTTAGGGGGGCTTCAAGGATTACTTGGCTGGGTCATGGTCAAGAGTGGCATGAATATCGAATACGCTTTTATACAGGGCCATGAGGTTCACGTGAGCCCCTATCGTCTCACGGCCCATCTTGGATTAGCTTTTCTCATTTATGCCTATATTGTCCGCGTGACACTAAGCATTTGGCCCTCAAAAAGGCCTTCTATGGTTGATAGGAGTACAGGACCGCTTAAATCCTTCTCGTGGCTTCTCACAGGCCTCCTATTCTTATTGATTCTATCAGGAGGCTTTGTAGCAGGGACACAAGGGGGATTGGTCTATCAGAGCTTCCCTCTGATGAATGGTTTCGTCATCCCACCGGATTATTTCTCCCTTGAACCGTGGTACAGGAACTTATTTGAGAATAGAGCCGCTGTCCAACTTGATCACAGGGTCCTGGCATTTTTAGTATTCTTTGTGACCCTCGTGTTTTGGATCCTAGCCATGAGAAAACCTCTTGCTGGACGTGCAAAAGTATTAACCCATTCCCTATTCCTAACCGTCATCCTACAGGTGGTTTTAGGAGTCATCACCCTATTAACCTTTGTAGACAAGGATACCATGACCATCTTTCTTGCAACGGCCCATCAAGCCAATGCCCTGGTCTTATTCACTTTGCTTTTATGGCTCAACTTCGAGTTAAAGTCTGACTGAGTCAATCTTCTTGTGTCCTAAAACATAAAGAACGATAAACTCATGACTTTCATCTTGATTATTGCGGATCAAGTTATCCAGCCACTCTTTAGTGATGAGACTATCTCTCTTTCTCCCATTGAAAGAGCTTCCTGTGTAATGAAAGAACTTGATCAGCTCTAAACCCTCATAGGGAATAGGGATATTTTGAGTCTCAACGTAATCGACTTCTATACCAATGTCGGCTAAAAGGCTAAGGATTTTTCCTTTGTCTGGAAAGGGAAAATTGAACTGAGTTAGACTTCCTTCAATGGGTAGAGCAAAAGATATATATTTATGAGTCACCCTTGCAAGTTCTGATAGGCTTTCCTCTAAATGAGTCCAATGCAAAGCAAAGCTGGACAGACTATGACTGAAATACCCGTCCTTAAAAGGCAGGTTCTCGATATCCCTCGTACTAAAGCTTTTATTCACTTCTTTATAATAACTTAGCATCTCATCCGATATATCCAGGCCATGAATATCACTATCTGATCGCCGATCTATAAGATGCTTGCTTAATAATCCTGTACCACAACCAGCATCCAGCAGTT